>JAJNQF010000257.1 GCA_021154945.1 Sphingomonas sp. | reverse complement strand
CGCCTGCCCCTCACCCCGACCCTCTCCCCGTAGGGGAGAGGGAGCAGTAGTTTTACGCCTTCGGGTTGTCGTCGACTTCCGAGAACTCAGCGTCGACGACGTCGTCGTCCTTCTTCGCCGCGTCGCCGTCAGCCGACGGCGAGGCGTCCGCCTGGGCCTGCTTCTCGTAGATCGCCTGGCCGAGCTTCATCGCGACCTGGGCGAGCGCGGTGCTCTTCTCGGTCATCGCGTCCGCATCGCCGTTCTCGACCGCAGCCTTGGTCGCGTCGATCGCGGCCTGAATCTCGGTCTTGAGCGCGTCGTCGACCTTGTCGCCATTGTCGGCAAGCTGGCGCTCGGTGGTGTGGATCAGCGACTCGGCGTTGTTCTTCGCCTCGGCGCCGGCACGACGCTTCTTATCCTCCTCGGCGAAGGTCTCTGCGTCGCGGACCATCTGCTCGATGTCGTTGTCCGACAGACCACCTGACGCCTGGATGCGGATCTGCTGCTCCTTGCCGGTGCCCTTGTCCTTGGCCGAGACGCTGACGAGACCGTTGGCATCGATGTCGAACGTGACCTCGATCTGCGGCACGCCGCGCGGTGCGGGCGGGATGCCCACGAGATCGAAATTGCCGAGCATCTTGTTGTCGGCCGCCATCTCGCGCTCGCCCTGGAACACGCGGATCGTCACCGCGCCCTGGTTGTCGTCGGCGGTCGAATAGGTCTGCGACTTCTTGGTCGGGATCGTCGTGTTGCGATCGATCATCCGGGTGAACACGCCACCCAGCGTCTCAATACCGAGCGACAGCGGCGTCACGTCGAGCAGCAGCACGTCCTTGACGTCGCCCTGCAGCACGCCGGCCTGGATCGCAGCGCCCATCGCGACGACCTCGTCCGGGTTGACGCCGGTGTGCGGCTCCTTGCCGAAGAACTGCTTCACGACTTCACGGACGCGCGGCATGCGCGTCATGCCGCCGACAAGCACGACTTCCGAGATATCCTCGGGCTTCAGGCCGCCGTCGGCGAGCGCCTTGCGGCACGGCTCGAGCGTACGCTTGACGAGGTCCTCGACCATCCGCTCCAGATCGGCGCGGGTGATCGACTTCACCAGATGCTTCGGGCCGTTCTGGTCCGCGGTGATGAAGGGCAGGTTGACCTCGGTCGACTGTGCCGAGCTGAGTTCGATCTTCGCCTTCTCGGCCGCTTCCTTCAGACGCTGCAGCGCGAGCTTGTCCTTGGCGAGGTCGATGCCCTCGGCCTTCTTGAACTCGTCGGCGAGGTACTGGACGATCTTGTTGTCGAAATCCTCACCGCCGAGGAAGGTGTCGCCGTTGGTGGCCTTCACCTCGAACACGCCGTCGCCGATTTCCAGCACCGAGATGTCGAACGTGCCGCCGCCGAGATCGTAGACCGCGATCGTCTTGCCGTCCTGCTTGTCGAGGCCGTAGGCCAGCGCCGCCGCGGTCGGCTCGTTGATGATGCGCAGCACTTCGAGGCCTGCGATCTGGCCGGCGTCCTTGGTCGCCTGGCGCTGTGCGTCGTTGAAGTACGCGGGAACGGTGATGACCGCCTGCGTGACCGTCTCGCCGAGATACGACTCCGCGGTTTCCTTCATCTTCTGCAGCGTGAACGCCGAGATCTGCGACGGCGAGTAATCCTTGCCGCCGGCCGAGACCCATGCGTCGCCGTTCGGCCCGCGCGAGATCTTGTACGGGACCAACTCGGTGTCCTTCTTGGTGATCGGATCGTCGAAGCGACGGCCGATCAGGCGCTTCACCGCGAAGATGGTGTTGTCGCCGTTCGTCACTGCCTGACGCTTGGCCGGCTGGCCGACCAGCCGCTCGCCATCCTTGGCGAAGGCGACGATCGACGGCGTGGTGCGCGCGCCCTCGGAATTCTCGATGACCTTGGGCTTGCCGCCTTCCATGACGGAAACGCAGCTGTTGGTCGTGCCGAGATCGATACCGATTACTTTAGCCATGAGTTCTGATTAGCCCCTCACTTGAAACGAAAATACGAAACCGGTTCCACCCCGTTACGGCAGTGGAACCTTTCTGATGATGGGCGCGATATAGGTGGCCTCGCGCTTGCCGCAAGATTGTACCGGTCATAGGATGCGCAAGTGGTCTGGCCCGGAGAAAAGTAACCTATGCGTATCGTTTTCGGACTGGGTGTTGCCGCGATGGCACTGGCGTCGTGTTCGCAGCCTAAGGAGTTGTCGGTCGACGGCGCCTACATCCGGCTGGGCGCGGTGACGGGACGCCCGGCGGCGGCGTATTTCACGGTGCACGGCGGGCCGACCCCGGCGACGCTGATCTCGGTCACCACCGACGTCGCGATCAAGGCCGAGATGCACGAGACGATGGCCAAGAACGGCGTGACCTCGATGGCGCCATTCACGCGCCTGGAGATCCCGGCGAACACCGACGTCGCGTTCGCGCCGGGCGGGCGGCACGTGATGCTGTTCAACATGAACCCGGGGATCAAGCCGGGCGCGCGGGCGATGCTGACCTTCGCGTTCGCCGACGGGACGCGGATCCTGTACAACGCGAACGTCGTGGCTGCGGGGACTGCGACGGGGATTCCGGCGGGGAAGTGACGCGTAGAGACGCAAGGCGCGCGCTGACCGCGGGGGAGACGGCGCTGGCGGCATCGGTGTTCGGAAGCGCGATCGACTATTCCCAGGTCAGCCTGACGCGGCGCAAATGGGCGTTCTTCCAGCCGCGCGACACGGTGATGGCACCGCGCGGCTGCCTCCACTTCCAGCCCAAGGGCGACCTGTGGTGCGACGATTTCGCGCATGCGCACCTGACGCTGCAAGGGCTGTTCATCCACGAGATGACCCACATCTGGCAGCACCAACGCGGGGTGTTCCTGCCGTTGGCGCGGCATCCCTGGTGCCGGTACGACTATGCGTTCCGGCCGGGGGTGGCGCTGCATCGCTACGGGATCGAGCAACAGGGCGAGATCGTGCGGCATGCGTTCCTGCTGCGTGCCGGGGCGAAGGTGGCAGGCGCACCGCCGCTCGAGCAATACGAGACGGTGCTGCCGTTCACGCCGCAGGTTTTGGCCTGAGCCCGTTAATCCTCCCCTGCAAGGGGAGGTGGCGCGAAGCGACGGAGGGGTATCGCCCTATCGAGAGCGCATCACCCCTCCGTCAGCGCTCCGCGCTGCCACCTCCCCTTTTAGGAATAAAGGTCGCGCCCCAGGATTGCTTCCGTCCCCGCCTCCACCCGTCACCCAATGACGACGGTAATCAAAGCCAGCTACGGCCATCCGCTCCGCCACACCCGTAAGGCGGCAACTGCCCCGGGAAGCGCGCCTGCATCTTGTGGCAACCCCATGCCCGCATCGGCCCCGGCGCATAGCCGTTCAGCGCGATGCCGACCTCGTCATACGGGCTCGAGCCGCGTGCGACGTACATGTACCAACGCCCGCCGAACATCACCGCCGCCGCGATGAGCACGACGCAAACGACCTGAACGATTTTCTGCATTGAAGACGCCTTTTATAAAGAAGGGCGCCCCGTTGCAGACAAGATGGATCAATTTCAACCACCGATCTGGTAGATCGCGATCCACTCGGTCGGCCGAAATCCGTCGCTTACAGCGCGTCGAAATCGATAGGTCGTGTCCGATCAAGCGCTTGCGGTGCTTCCGGCATCGGATATTTCAGTCCGGTCGCGCAGTTGAAAAGAACGACCTTGTCATCCTCGTCGACCAGCCCGGTGTTCAGCGCCTGATGATACGCAGCCAAAGTCGCGCCGCCCTCGGGGCACAGCAGCAGCCCGTCCTGCTTGGCCGCGGCTTCGACCGCCTTCAGGATCGCGGGATCGCCGACCGCGAGCGCCTGCCCGCCGCTCTCGCGTACGGCGCGGAGAATCAGGAAGTCGCCGACCGCCTTCGGCACGCGAATGCCCGCCGCGACGGTGCTCGCATCCTCCCAGCGCTCGGCATGCTCCTCGCCCGCCTCGAACGCGCGCACGATCGGCGCGCAGCCGCTCGCCTGCACCGCGAACATTTTCGGCCGCTCGGAGCCGATCCAGCCGAGCTTTTCGAGTTCGTCGAACGCCTTCCACATCCCGATCAGGCCGGTGCCGCCGCCGGTCGGATAGAAGATCGCGTCCGGCAGTTTCCAGCCGAACTGCGCGGCGAGTTCGAGCCCCATCGTCTTCTTGCCCTCGATCCGATAGGGCTCCTTCAAGGTCGAGAAATCGAACCAGCGGCCTTCCGCGGCGCCCTTGCCGACGATCGCGCCGCAATCGTCGATCAGGCCGTTGACCCGCCAGACGCGCGCGCCCTGCATCGCAATCTCGCGGACGTTGATCTCGGGGGTGTCGTCGGGGCAGAACACGATCGTTTCGATCCCGCAGCGCGTCGCATACGCCGCCAGCGCCGCACCCGCATTGCCGTTGGTCGGCATCGCGATCTTGGTGACGCCGAGTTCCTTCGCCATCGCGACGGCCATGACGAGCCCGCGCGCCTTGAACGATCCGGTCGGAAGGCGACCTTCGTCCTTGACCAGCACGTTGGGGCCGCCGGACTTGGTCAGCGGCACGAGTGGCGTCTCGATCTCGCCAAGGCTGACGATGTTGTCCGTGTGCCGAACCGGAAGCAGCTCCCGCCACCGCCACAGATCGGTCGGCCGCGCCTCGATCGTGTCGCGCGAGATCGCAGACCGCACCGCGTCGAGGTCGTAGCGCACCAGCAACGGCCGCCCCGCACGCGAAAGCCCATGAAGCTGGTCCGCCTCATACCGCTCGCCGGTGATCGAGCATTCGAGATGCGTGACGAAGGTCTGGCGATCGGTGGTGAGGTTCTGGTTCATGGACTGCTCTCCCCCCTCCCTGGAAGGGAGGGGTCGGGGGTGGGGCGGTCTGGGGCGGGCCCGCCGACAGCC
>JAJNQF010000256.1 GCA_021154945.1 Sphingomonas sp. | reverse complement strand
CATCCCCTCCCTTCCAGGGAGGGGGGTAGGTATCGCCCAGCCTATCACGCGGTCAGCCGGTCGATCATGGATTTGGTCACCAGCACCACGCCGCTGTCCGTCCTCCGGAAGCGCTGTGCGTCCGACTCGGCATCTTCGCCGACGATCAAACCGTCGGGAATTTCCACGCCGCGATCCACCACCACCTTCGACAGGCGCGCGCCGCGGCCGATTACGCAATGCGGCAGGATCACCGCCTGATCGAGCACCGAATAACTGTGCGCCCGCGTGCCGGTGAAGATCAGGCTGCGGTGGATCGAGGAGCCCGAGATGATGCAGTCGCCCGAGACCAGCGACGACACCGCCTCGCCCCGACGACCATCGTCCGCGTGGACGAACTTCGCGGGCGGCGTGACCTCCGAATAAGTCCACAGCGGCCAGCTCCGGTCGTACAGGTCCAGCTTCGGCACCACATCGGTGAGGTCGATGTTCGCCTCCCAATACGCGTCGACCGTGCCGACGTCGCGCCAATAGGCCTCGACCTCGAGCCCCGACCGCACGCAGCTGTCGGAGAAGCGATGCGCGACCGCCTTGCCGTGCTTGACGAGGTACGGGATGATATCCTTGCCGAAATCGCGCGCGGAGCCGGGCGTTTCCGCATCGCGGCGCAGTTCGTCGAACAGTAATTTGGTGTGGAAGACGTAGATCCCCATCGATGCCAGCGCGATATCCGGATTGCCGGGCACCGCGGGCGGATCGGCGGGCTTCTCGACGAAATCGGTCACGTTGTCGTGCTCGTCGACCGCCATCACGCCGAACGCGACCGCTTCCATCCGCGGCACTTCGAGGCAGGCGATGGTCACGTCCGCGCCGGTCTCGCAATGCTGTTGCAGGATCAGCTCGTAATCCATCTTGTAGATGTGATCGCCCGCCAGAATGACCATGTATTCGGGCGCGTGGCTCTCGATGATGTCGATGTTCTGGTACACGGCATCGGCGGTGCCCTCGTACCATTGGAACTCGCTGATGCGCTGCGAGGCGGGCAGGATGTCGAAGCTTTCGTTGCGTTCCGAGCGCAGGAAATTCCAGCCGCTCTGGAGGTGGCGGATCAGCGAATGCGCCTTGTACTGCGTCGCGACGCCGATCCGTCGGATGCCGGAATTGATCGCGTTGGACAGCGCGAAATCGATGATGCGCGCCTTGCCGCCGAAATACACCGCGGGTTTCGCGCGCGTATCGGTCAGTTCCATCAAACGGCTACCACGGCCGCCTGCCAGCACGTACGCCATTGCGTCGCGCGCGAGAGGCTGTCCTCGCCGTTCTACCATTTTCGCTCTCCAGTCACTGTTATCAGGTCGTATTAATAACGTCCGGCAACCCCGATCTGGTTCCGATGCCTGCCAGATCGCGTTACTCTTCGAACTCCAGCATGATCGTCGCGAGCGGGGGCAAGGTGACCCAGGCCGCACCGTCCTGCGCGACGACGCCGCCGAGATTGCCGAGGCCGCTGCCCCAATATTCATGCGCGTCGCTGTTGATGATCTCGCACCAGCGGCCATCGATCGGCAGCGGGATGCGGTATGGCGCGCGCGCAATCGGCGTCATGTTGGCGATGATCGCGACCGGTTTTGCGCCGGGGGCCTTGCGCAGCCAGGCAAACACCGAATTGGCGGCGTCGTCGGCGATCAGCCATTCGAACCCCTCCGCCTCGCAGTCGCGGGCGTGGAGCGCCGGCTTCTCGCGGTAGACGGTGTTGAGATCGCGGACGAGGTTGCGGATGCCTTCATGGCTGCGCGCGTTGCGCAGGTCCCAGTCGAGCGCACGGTCCTCGGACCACTCCCGGCGTTGCGCGAACTCCTGCCCCATGAAAAGCAGCTTCTTGCCCGGATAACCCCACATGAACGCGTAATAGGCGCGCAAGTTTGCGAATTGCTGCCAGTCGTCGCCGGGCATCTTGGTGAGCAGGGAACCCTTGCCGTGGACGACCTCGTCATGGCTGAGCGGCAGGACGAAATTCTCGCTGAACGCGTAGACGAGGCCGAAATTGATCTCGCCGTGGTGGTGCTTCCGGTGCAGCGGATCGCGCGCCATGTACTGGAGCGTGTCGTGCATGAAGCCCATGTTCCACTTGAACCCGAACCCGAGCCCGCCGCTCTTGCCGTCGTCGCCGACCGGCGCGGAGACGCCCGGCCAGGAGGTCGATTCCTCGGCGATCGTGAAGACGCCGGGGTGCTGGCCGTAGATCTCGCGGTTCATGTCGCGGAGGAACGCGACGGCTTCCCAGTTCTCGCGGCCGCCCTCGGCGTTGGGAACCCATTCGCCGGCCTTGCGCGAATAATCGCGGTACAGCATCGACGCGACCGCATCCACGCGCAGCCCGTCGATGTGATAGCGCTCGGCCCAGAACAGCGCGTTGTTGACGAGGAACGACGCGACTTCGCGACGCCCGAAATTGTAGATCGCGGTGTTCCAGTCGGGGTGGAAGCCGAGCCGCGGGTCCTCGTGTTCGTACAGCGCGGTGCCGTCGAAATGCGCGAGGCCGAACGCATCGGTCGGGAAATGCGCGGGGACCCAGTCGAGCAGCACGCCGATCCCGGCTAGGTGCGCGCCGTCGACGAACCGCGCGAACCCATCGACGTCGCCGAAGCGCGCGGACGGCGCGTAGAGGCCGGTGGTCTGGTAGCCCCAGCTCGGGTCGTACGGGTGTTCGCTGATCGGCAGGAATTCGATGTGCGTGAAGCCCATCTCGACTACGTAGGGGATCAGGCGGTCGGCGAGCGCGTCCCAGGTCAGGAACCAGCCGTCGGCGTCGCGGTCCCAGGAGCCTGCGTGAACTTCGTAGATGCTGATCGGCACACGGCGCGGATCGACCGACGACCAATGCTTCCGGTGATCGGTGTCGGCCCAGTCGTGCGCGAGCTTGCGCGTGATCGAGGCGTTGGCGGGGCGGAGTTCGGACGCGAATGCGAACGGGTCGGCCTTGAGTGGTTGCAGCTGGCCATCGGGGCCGACGATCTCGAACTTGTACGCGCGGTATTCGGCGATGTCGGGGATGAAGATCTCCCACACGCCGACGTCGCCGCGCTTGCGCATCGCGTGGCGGCGGCCGTCCCAGTCATTGAAGTCGCCGACCACCGACACGCGCTGTGCATTGGGGGCCCAGAGCGCGAAGTGGACGCCGTGCGCCCCTTCGTGCTCGATCAGGTGCGCGCCCATCTTGTCGTGGAGGCGGCGGTGCGTGCCCTCCGCCATCAGCAGGTCGTCGATCGGGCCTTCGAACAGGCCGCGATCGTCGATGCGGGGAAGGGTGCCGAGTGCGGTGCCGTCGAGCGCGTGCGCCTCCGCCTTGTCCGCGCCGGGCAACCAGACGCGCGCGAACACGCCGGTCGGGCCGCTGTGGACGCCGAGCAGCGAGAACGGATCGTCGTGACGCCCTTCGAGGAGGGCAACGATGGCGCCTTCGGGTGGCTTCACATTACCGTCCAGATTTCCCGCGCATATTCGCGGATCGTGCGATCGGACGAGAACCAGCCGACGCGCGCGACGTTGCGCACGGTCGAGGCGACCCAGGCGTCGCGGTCGTTCCAGCGCGTGTCGACGGCGCGTTGAGCGGTGGCATAGCTGTCGAAATCGGCGGCGAGCATGAACCAGTCGCCATCGTACAGCCCACCCATCAGCCCGGCGTAGCGCGTCTTGTCGTCGGGTGAGAACACGCCGGACGCGATCGCCGACACTGCCTGGCGAAGTTCGTTCGAGCCGTCGATTACCGCGCGGGGATCGTATCCGTTGGCGCGCTTCGCCTCGACCTCGTCCGCGGTCATGCCGAAGATGAAGATGTTGTCGTCGCCGACGCGATCCTTGATCTCGATGTTCGCACCGTCGAGCGTGCCGATCGTCAGCGCGCCGTTCATCGCGAACTTCATGTTGCCGGTACCCGACGCTTCGAGGCCGGCGGTCGAGATCTGTTCGCTGAGATCTGCGGCGGGGATGATCTTCTCCGCCAGCGACACATTGTAGTTCGGCAGGAACGCGACTTTGAGCAGGCCACCGACGGAAGGGTCCGCGTTGATCCGGCGCGCGACGTCGTTCGCCAGTTTGATGACGAGTTTCGCGTTGTGATAGCTCGACGCAGCCTTCCCCGCGAACAGCTTCACACGGGGCGTCCAGTCACGCTCCGGATGGCTGCGGATCTGGTCGTAGAGCGCGACGGTCTCGATGATGTTGAGCAGCTGGCGCTTATACTCGTGGATGCGCTTGATCTGCACGTCGAACATCGCGTCCGGGTCGACGCGGAGCCCCATGCTCTCCTTGATGTGATTTGCCAGTGCCACCTTGTTCGAACGCTTCACCCCCGCAAAGCGCTCCCTGAAACCGGAATCCTCAGCGAAAACATCCAGATCGACGAGCTTTTCGGCATCGTCCAGGAAGCCGTCGCCGATCGCACCGCGGATCAGCGCGGTGAGGCCGGGGTTGCACTGCTGGAGCCAGCGGCGCGGCGTGATGCCGTTGGTCTTGTTGTTGATCCGGGTCGGGTAGAGCCTGTGGAGATCGGCGAAGACCGTCTTCTTCATCAACTGCGTATGGAGCGCGGCGACGCCGTTGACGCTGTGCGAGCCGGCAAAGGCGAGGTTTGCCATCCGCACGCGCCGCTCGCCGCCCTCGTCGATCAGGCTGATCGCGGCGATCGCGCGGTCGTCGATTCCGTCCGTGCCGCGGGCTTCGCGCAACAGCTTGGCGTTGATCGCGTAGACGATCTGCATGTGGCGGGGGAGCAGGCGTTCGAACAACGGCAGCGGCCAGCTTTCGAGCGCCTCGGGCAGCAGCGTGTGGTTGGTATAGCCGAAGGTGGCACGCGTAATCTTCCACGCCTCGTCGAAGTCGAATTCGTGATGGTCGATCAGCAGCCGCATCAATTCGGCGACCGACACCGCGGGGTGCGTGTCATTGAGCTGGATCGCGGCCTTGTCGGGCAGCGTACGGATGTCGCCGAAATACTGGATGTGGCGCCGGACGATGTCCTGGATCGACGCGGACGAGAAGAAATACTCCTGGCGCAACCGGAGTTCCTGGCCGGCGGCGGTGGAGTCGTTCGGGTAGAGGACGCGGGTAAGCGTCTCGGCACGCGTCTGATCTGCCAACGCACCCGAGAAATCGCCGGCGTTGAAGCGATCGAGCTTGATCGGATCGAACGCGCGGGCGGTCCACAGGCGGAGCGTGTTGACGTGCTTGCCGCGCCAGCCGACGACGGGGGTATCGACCGCGGTCGCCTCGACCGCCTCGGACGGGCTCCAGTGGACCTGGCCGTTGTCGGCGGCGGTGACCTCGCCGCCGAAGCCGACGAAATACGCGCTCTCGCGGCGTTCGAACTCCCAGGGATTGCCGTGCGCGAGCCAGTTCTCGGGCATCTCGACCTGCCAGCCATCGTCGATGCGCTGGCGGAACATGCCGTTCACGTAGCGGATGCCGTAGCCGTAGGCGGGCAACGCGAGGCTCGCCATGCTCTCCATGAAACACGCGGCGAGCCGGCCGAGACCGCCATTGCCGAGCGCCGCGTCAGGCTCGATTTCCTCCAGCTCGGCGAGGTCGACGCCGTGCAAGGCGAGCGCGCGCGTCACCTCGTCGTTGCGCTGGAGGTTGGTCACCGCGTCGCGCAGGAGCCGGCCGATCAGGAATTCGAGGCTGAGATAATAGACGCGCTTGGCGCCGGCCGCGTGCGCCGCCTTGGTCGACGCCATCCAGCGTTCGACGATATCGTTGCGCACCGTCAGGATCGTCGCCGCCAGCCAGTCGTGGGGACGGGCGGCCTGCGCATCCTTGCCGATGCGGTGGACGAGCGCGTCTAGGATCGAGTCGGCGAGTGGTTGAGCGGATGGCTGAACAGCAGGATCTGAGGTCACGCGGCTTCCGAAATCGTTACGGTCGCCGTGATCCTAGCCGTCCATGCGCGGTTGTCACGCGGACTTCCTTCCGTGATCGGAAGAACTTGCCCTGCTCGTGCTGCTGGGCTCGTGCTGTTGAATTTTGTGCATCACCGCGCTGGGCGGTGGTGGACAGGGTAGGGTTCGAACCTACGTAGGAGAAACTCCGGCAGATTTACAGTCTGCTGCCTTTAACCACTCGGCCACCTGTCCAGGCCGCTCTTGCGAACGTCGCTCGTTGAAGCGAGGCGGCTCAATGGCGAAGCGCGCCCGGTGTGTCAACGCAGCTTTTGCGAAGTTTCGCGCTTCGGTGTTGCCGCAGAGGCCGAATGCCGACAAGGACGCGGCATACACAGACACGATAGAGAGCGAATATGGCACGCAAGGGACACAGGCCGAGCAAGGCACCGGCAGGCCGCCCCCGCTTTTGGGGCAAGCACGCGGTGGGCGCCGCGCTCGCCAATCCGGAGCGCACGGTGCGGAAAATCCTCGGCACGCGCGAGGCGCTGGCCGGGTTCGACCTGCCCGCCGACGTGCCCGTGACCTATGCCGAGGCGATGGATCTGGCGCGGCTGGTGCCGGGCGATGCGCCGCACCAGGGCGTGGTGATCGAGGTCGAGCCGCTCGAGGACATGTGGCTGGCGGATCTGCTGGAGCACGGCAAGGACGACAACCGCCCGCTGGTGATCCTCGACGGCGTGACCGATCCGCATAACGTCGGCGCGATCCTGCGCTCGGCGGCGGCGTTCGATGCGCTGGGGATCGTGACGCCGGATCGCAATGCGCCGCCGGAGTCGGGGACGATCGCGCGGGCTGCGTCTGGGGCGTTGGAGTCTGTGCCTTGGATCCGGGTGGTCAACCTGGCGCGCGCCTTGGAAGAGATCGCGGCGGCGGGGTTCTGGCGGATCGGGCTTACGGGCCACGCGACGCAGACGCTGGGCGAGGCCATGGGCACGCAGCGTGTCGCGATCGTGCTCGGTGCCGAGGGCGAGGGCATGCGGCAGAATACCGAGCAACATTGCGACGAGCTGGCGAAGCTGCCGATCTCGGACAAGGTCGAGAGCCTCAACGTCTCGAACGCTGCGGCAATCGCGCTGTACGCCATCACCACGCGGTGACCCGAACTCCCTCGCCCCTACGGGGAGAGGGAAGGGGCCCGCCGCGCTTGCGGTGGGAAGGGAGAGGGGCGTGAGACTCGGGACTTGGATCCCAACAGCCCCTCTCCCTTCCGTCGCCTACGGCTCCTCCCTCCCTCTCCCCGGAGGGGCGAGGGAAGTCAGTCCTCCGCGGCGATCTTTACCTTCAATCCATCCAAACCGTCGGTCATCTCGATCTGGCACGACAGGCGCGAAAACTCGTCGCGATCACTCGTCGAGTCGAGCAGATCATCCTCGTCCGGCCCCATCGGCTTGAGTTTGCCCGCAAAGTCCGGGTCGACATGGACGTGGCAGGTGGCGCACGAGCAGCACCCGCCGCATAGCGCCAGAATCTCGTCGATCCCGGCGTCGCGGATGACTTCCATCACCGAAAGGCCGGATTCGCTCATGATCTCGCGTTCTTCCCCTTCGCGCGTCACGACGATAAGCTTGGGCATGCTGTCCTCCGAAAAACTTTCGCCGATCCATGGCGTTACCGCCGCGCGCGATCAAGCGTCTTGGCGCCCGACATGGGCCTGAGCGCAGACCAACTCGAAACCGCGATGGCGGCGTTGTGCGCGATCGAGCCCGCGTTCGCAGTCGCGATCGGCAATGCCGGCCACCCCGCGCCGCGCATCAGCGAGCGCGGCTTCGCAACGTTGCTGCGGACGATCGTCGGCCAGCAGGTGAGCGTCGCCTCGGCAAAGGCGGTCTGGACTAAGCTGGACACGGTCGTCGGCGGCGCAGGCGACCCGGTGAAGATCGCCGCCGCCAGCGACGAGGTGCTACGCAGCGCCGGCCTTTCGCGGCAGAAGCTTGGATATGCCCGCAGCCTCGCCGACGAGGTGACGAGCGGGCGGCTCGACCTGACCAACCTGCCCGAAGACGACGAGGAGGCGATTGCCGCACTGGTTCGAGTGAAAGGCATCGGCCGCTGGTCGGCGGAAATCTACCTGCTGTTCGCGGAAGGCCGTACCGACATCTGGCCGGCAGGCGACCTCGCGATCCAGATCGAGATCGGGCGTATCCTCGGCCACGAAACCCGTCCGAGCGAGAAACTCACCCGCGAGGTCGCGGAAGCCTGGCGCCCGCACCGCGGCGCCGCTGCGATCTTCGCATGGCATCATTATCAGGCGGACATGAAGGTGATCTGACCTCCTTCTCCCCTCCCTTTCAGGGAGGGGAGTAGTTTGGCTGCTCTTCCTCTCACACCTGCCCACCCGTCATTCAGCGAAAGCTGGGATCTCGATGATGGGGTAGCTACACCTGCCAACCGCGATACCCAGGTTTCGCTGAGGTGACGGGATAGGGGTTGAGTGCATTTGGCGCCTGACGTGCCAGCCACGCCTTGTCCCACCCCGCCCCTTCCGGCAAAGCACCCTCCGATGTCAGCCCCCAATCTCCCCGCATCCGACTTCGCCAATTCGCTCGCCGAGAGTCACCGCACCGTCGTCATCCCGGAAGGCGCATCCTTCTGGCGCCGCCTGTTCGCGTTCGTCGGCCCGGGTTATCTCGTCGCGGTCGGCTATATGGACCCCGGCAACTGGGCGACGGACATCGCCGGCGGCTCCGCCTTCGGCTACACATTGCTCTCGGTCGTATTGCTGTCGAACCTCATGGCGATGGTCCTGCAGGCGCTGTCCGCCCGCCTCGGCATCGTCGCCGGGCTCGACCTCGCCCAGGCCTGCCGCGCGCAGTATTCGAAGCCGGTCTCGCTCATACTCTGGTTCCTCTGCGAAATCGCGATCATCGCTTGCGACCTCGCCGAAGTGCTCGGCACCGCGATTGCGCTGAAGCTGCTGTTCGGCCTGCCGCTCGTCTACGGCGTCGTCCTTACCGCGCTCGACGTGTTCCTGATCCTCGCGCTGCAACGTTTCGGCTTCCGCAAGCTGGAGGCGTTCGTCGTCGCGTTGCTGGTGATCATCGCCGGCTGCTTCATCTTCGAGCTGTTCCTCGCGCAGCCCGAATGGGCGGGCGTGCTCGGCGGGCTGGTGCCGACCACCGAGATCGTGACCAACCCGGCGATGCTCTACATTGCGATCGGCATTCTCGGTGCGACCGTTATGCCGCACAACCTCTACCTCCACTCGTCGATCGTCCAGACCCGCGCGTTCGCCAAGGACGCAGCAGGCAAGCGCGACGCGATCACGATGGCGACGATCGACGGCACCGTCGCGCTCGGCCTGGCCTTCTTCATCAACGCCTCGATCCTGATCCTCGCCGCCGCGACCTTCCACGTTGCGGGGCGCACCGACGTCGCCGAGATCGACCAGGCCTATGAACTGCTCGCGCCGATGCTCGGCATGGGCGCGGCGAGCGTGCTGTTCGCGGTCGCGCTGCTGGCGTCGGGGCAGAACTCGACGGTGACCGGCACGCTGGCCGGCCAGATCGTGATGGAGGGCTTCCTCAACCTGCGCATGCCGGTCTGGGCGCGGCGGCTGGTAACGCGGTTGCTGGCGATCGTCCCCGCCGTGATCGTCGTCGGCGCGACCGGCGACTCGGGCGCGACGAAGCTGCTGGTGCTGAGCCAGGTCGTGCTCAGCCTGCAACTCCCGTTCGCCGTCGTACCGCTCGTCAAGTTCACCGGCGACCGCACGATCATGGGCGATCTGGTCAGCCCGGTCTGGCTGAAGACGCTCGCCTGGGTGATCGCCGCGGTGATCATCGGCCTGAACGGCACGCTGCTCTACGGCATGCTCTGAATACGCAAACGGCGAACACGAAAACGGCGGCCGATCGCTCGGCCGCCGCTTCGTCATTCGCTCAAGCTTCGGTCGAAGCTCAGCGGCACTTCACGTTGCCGCGGTCGACCGACCGGCCGAGCAACGCGCCGCCACCGGCACCCGCTAGCGTCCCGAGCGTACCGCCACCGATCAGGTTGGCCAGCACACCGCCGCCGAGCGCACCGATCACCAGACCGGTCGTGCCGTCGTTGCGCTTGCAGTATGCGCGGCCATCCTTGCCACGATAGATGCGATCGTTGCGACCCAGGCGGCGCTCACGATAGTTACCGTTCTGATAGCTGCGCGACGGATCCCAGTTGCGATCGTTGTCGCCGCGCCAGTTGCGATCGACGCGTCGGTTGTCGTCCCGGCGGTCGTCACGGCGGTCGTCACGGCGCTGGGCGGTGGCTTCGACGGGAATCATGGCGGGGGCGACGACGGCGACCGACATTAAGGCGGCGATGAAATGCTTCTTCATGGGTAAGTGCTCCTGATCTATGCCAGCTTAACCCCCGCCTTCTCCTAAAAGTTCAAACTGTCGCCGTGTCCGCCATCGAACAGTTGTTGGCGTGACCCGTTTCTACCTGCAAGGTCGCGTGGCCGATCCCGAACTTCTCGTGCAGCATCGTCCTGGCATCACTCAAGAAATCGTCACCGGGATGGCCGCCGGGCATTACCAGATGTGCGGTCAGGACGGGTTCGGTGGTGCTCATCGGCCAGATGTGGAGGTCGTGGATCTCGGTGACGCCGGGTAAACCGCACAGCGCTTCGTCGACATGGTCGAACTCGATCCCGCGGGGGACGGCGGACAGCGACATCTCGACGGTCTCGCGCAACAGGCCCCATGTCTGCCAGAAAATGAGGACGGCGATGATGATGCTCACGGCCGGATCGATCCAGGTGAGGCCGGTCCGCCAGATCACCAGCCCGGCGATCACCACACCCGCCGAGACGAGCGCGTCGGCGGCCATGTGGAGATACGCGCCGCGGATGTTGACGTCGCCCTTGCGACCGCGTGCGAACATCCACGCGGTGATCGCGTTGACGGCGATGCCAATGCCGGCGACCATCGACACGGTGAGGCCGGCGGTCGGGGCCGGATCGGAGAACCGCTGTGACGCCTCCAGCACGATCGCGCCGAGTGCGACCAGCAACAACAGCGCATTGGTCAGCGCGGCAAGGATCGTCGAGCCCTTCAGCCCATAGGTGAAGCGCTTGGTCGGCGCGGTGCGCGCGAGCATCGTGCCGCCCCAGGCGACGACGAGCCCCAGCACGTCGGACAGATTGTGGCCGGCGTCGGCGAGCAACGCGACCGAGTCGATCCGCAGCCCGACCACAGCCTCGACCGCGACGAACACGATGTTGAGTCCGATCCCGATCGCGAACGCACGGTCGAACGAGGCCGGGGCATGGCTGTGGCCCCCGTGCGAATGGCTGCCGCCGTGGCCATGTGAGTTGGCATGGTCGTGCCCGTGATGATGTCCGCCCAAAGCCCGCGCTCCGCTAATCCGGCCGCCGCCTAGCATTAGCGTATCGTGAGATACTAGGACGCGGGACCTATTCCTCCCCTGCAAGGGGAGGTGGTAGACCGAAGGGCTGACGGAGGGGTGTCCGCGCTATCGAGGGCGGGTCACCCCTCCGTCTGGCAAGGGCCAGCCACCTCCCC
>JAJNQF010000208.1 GCA_021154945.1 Sphingomonas sp. | reverse complement strand
ACGGCAAGGGCGAGATCGACGACATCGACAATCTCGGCAACCGCCGCGTCCGTTCGGTCGGCGAGCTGCTCGAGAACCAATACCGCGTCGGCCTGCTCCGCATGGAGCGTGCCGTGAAGGAGCGCATGTCGTCGGTCGACGTCTCGACCGTGATGCCGAACGACCTGATCAACGCGAAGCCTGCGGTTGCCGCGGTCCGCGAATTCTTCGGCTCGTCGCAGCTGTCGCAGTTCATGGATCAGACCAACCCGCTGTCGGAAGTCACCCACAAGCGTCGCGTGTCGGCACTTGGACCAGGCGGTCTGACGCGTGAGCGCGCTGGCTTCGAAGTCCGCGACGTTCATCCGACGCATTACGGCCGCATCTGCCCGATCGAGACGCCGGAAGGCCCGAACATCGGTCTGATCAACTCGCTCGCCAGCTTCTCGCGCGTCAACAAGTACGGCTTCATCGAGACGCCGTACCGCAAGGTCGTCGACCACAAGGTCACCGACGACGTCGTGTACCTGTCGGCGATGGAAGAGGCCAAGCACACGATCGCGCAGGCCAACGCCGAGCTCGATTCGTCGAACGGCTTCGTCGAAGAACTGGTGTCGTCGCGTCAGGCTGGCGAATTCCTAATGGCGCTGCCCGACAACATCACGTTGATGGACGTCAGCCCCAAGCAGCTCGTCTCGGTCGCCGCATCGCTCATTCCGTTCCTGGAAAACGATGACGCCAACCGTGCACTGATGGGCTCGAACATGCAGCGTCAGGCCGTGCCGCTCGTCCAGGCCGAGGCGCCGTTCGTCGGCACCGGCATGGAGGAGACGGTCGCGCGTGACTCTGGCGCCGCCATCTCGGCAAAGCGTGCGGGCATCGTCGACCAGGTCGACGCGGCACGTATCGTGATCCGGGCAACTGGCGAGATCGATGCCGGCAAGTCGGGCGTCGACATCTACACGCTGATGAAGTTCCAGCGTTCGAACCAGTCGACCTGCATCAACCAGCGTCCGCTGGTGAAGGTGGGCGATGCGGTTCGTGCCGGCGACGTGCTCGCCGACGGCCCGTCGACCGAGTTCGGCGAGCTGGCGCTGGGTCGCAACAGCCTCGTCGCGTTCATGCCGTGGAACGGCTACAACTACGAGGATTCGATCCTGATCTCCGAGCGGATCGTGAAGGACGACGTGTTCACGTCGATCCATATCGACGAGTTCGAGGTGATGGCTCGCGACACGAAGCTCGGGCCTGAGGACATCACGCGCGACATCCCGAACGTCGGCGAGGAAGCGCTTCGCAACCTCGACGAGGCGGGCATCGTCTACATCGGTGCAGAGGTCGAGCCGGGCGATATCCTCGCCGGCAAGATCACGCCGAAGGGTGAATCGCCGATGACGCCGGAGGAGAAGCTTCTCCGCGCGATCTTCGGCGAGAAGGCCAGCGACGTGCGCGATACGTCGCTTCGCCTGCCGCCGGGCGTGTCGGGTACGGTCGTCGACGTTCGCGTCTTCAACCGTCACGGCATCGACAAGGACGAGCGCGCGATGGCGATCGAGCGCGAGGAGATCGAGCGCCTGAAGAAGGATTCGGACGACGAGCGTTCGATCCTGAACCGTGCGACGTGGTCGCGTCTTCGCGAGATGCTGCTCGACCAGACCGCCACCTCGGCGCCGAAGGGCGTCAAGAAGGGCGTCGTGATCGACATGGATCTGCTCGACAGCGTCGACCGCCACGAGTGGTGGAAGTTCGCGGTCGCCGACGACAAGGTCCAGAGCGATCTGGAAGCGGTCAAGATCCAGTACGACGACGCAGCCAAGCTGATCACGGACAAGTTCCACGATCGTCGCGAGAAGCTGGAGCGTGGTGACGAGCTGTCGCCGGGCGTGCTGAAGATGGTCAAGGTGTTCGTCGCGGTGAAGCGCAAGCTGCAGCCGGGCGACAAGATGGCCGGCCGTCACGGCAACAAGGGCGTCATCAGCCGCATCCTGCCGGCGGAGGACATGCCGTTCCTCGCCGACGGTACGCCGGTCGATATCGTGCTCAACCCGCTGGGCGTGCCGTCGCGCATGAACGTCGGGCAGATCTTCGAGACGCATCTGGGCTGGGCCGCACGTGGCCTTGGTCAGCAGATCACCCAGGCGCTCGAGACCTGGCGCGAGGAGAACCCCGAGGCCAAGCCCGGCGCGATGCCGGAGGCGGTCCGCGATCGCCTCAAGACGGTGTACGGCGAGCAGTATCACGCCGAGATCGACGCCCGTTCGGGTGACGAGATCGTCGAGCTGGCCAAGAACCTGAAGGGCGGCGTGCCGATGGCGACGCCGGTGTTCGATGGTGCGCGTGAAGCGGACGTGTCTGCGATGCTGGAACTGGCGGGTCTCGATCCGTCGGGCCAGTCGGACCTGTTCGACGGACGTACCGGCGACAAGTTCGATCGCAAGGTGACGGTGGGCTACATCTACATGCTGAAGCTCCACCATCTGGTGGACGACAAGATCCACGCACGGTCGATCGGGCCGTACTCGCTGGTCACGCAGCAGCCGCTGGGTGGTAAGGCGCAGTTCGGTGGGCAGCGCTTCGGCGAGATGGAGGTCTGGGCACTCCAGGCCTACGGCGCGGCGTACACCTTGCAGGAAATGCTGACGGTGAAGTCGGACGACGTTGTCGGCCGCACCAAGGTCTACGAGGCGATCGTCAAGGGCGACGACACGTTCGAGGCCGGCATTCCGGAGAGCTTCAACGTGCTCGTCAAGGAAATGCGCTCGCTCGGCCTGAATGTGGACCTGAAGCAGTCGGAGCCCGGCTTCGACAGCGACGGCATCCAGATCGCGGCGGAGTAAGCCTCAACTCCTCCCCTCCCGCTTGCGGGAGGGGTCGGGGGAGGGCCTGACCACAGGCGCCACCCCGAGAGGCTACGACATCCCCTCCCCTAGCCCCTCCCGCCTTGCGGAAGGGGAATGGAGAATAAAATGAACGAGATGACCCCCTTCGCCAATCCGGTCGCCAAGGCCGAGACGTTCGACCAGATCCAGATCGGCATCGCGTCCCCGGACAAGATCCGTTCGTGGTCGTTCGGCGAGATCAAGAAGCCCGAGACCATCAACTATCGCACGTTCAAGCCCGAGCGTGACGGCCTGTTCTGTGCGCGTATCTTCGGTCCGATCAAGGACTACGAGTGCCTGTGCGGCAAGTACAAGCGCATGAAGTACAAGGGCATCGTCTGCGAGAAGTGCGGCGTCGAGGTTACCGTCTCGAAGGTCCGCCGCGAGCGGATGGGCCATATCGAGCTCGCCGCCCCGGTCGCGCACATCTGGTTCCTGAAGTCGCTGCCGTCGCGCATCGGCCTGCTGCTCGACATGCAGTTGAAGCAGCTCGAGCGCGTGCTGTACTTCGAGGCGTACATCGTCATCGAGCCGGGCCTGACCCCGCTCGAAAAGTACCAGCTGATGACCGAGGACGAACTCCTCGACGCACAGGACCAGTATGGCGAGGACGCGTTCTCGGCCGGTATCGGTGCCGAAGCGGTCCGCATCATGCTCGAATCGCTCGATCTCGTCGGTGAGCGCACCGCGCTGCTCGAAGAGCTCGCGGTTACCAAGTCCGAGCTGAAGCCCAAGAAGATCATCAAGCGCCTGAAGGTCGTCGAGAGCTTCATAGACTCGGGTAACCGCCCCGAGTGGATGATCCTCGAGGTTGTGCCGGTCATCCCGCCCGAGCTGCGCCCGCTGGTGCCGCTGGACGGTGGTCGTTTCGCGACGTCGGATCTGAACGATCTGTATCGCCGCGTCATCAACCGCAACAACCGCCTGAAGCGCCTGATGGAGCTTCGTGCGCCGGACATCATCGTCCGCAACGAGAAGCGCATGCTCCAGGAGGCCGTCGACGCATTGTTCGACAATGGTCGCCGCGGTCGCACGATTACGGGCGCCAACAAGCGTCCGCTGAAGTCGCTGTCCGACATGCTCAAGGGCAAGCAGGGCCGCTTCCGCCAGAATCTGCTCGGCAAGCGCGTCGACTATTCGGGTCGTTCGGTCATCGTGACCGGGCCTGAGCTGAAGCTGCACCAGTGCGGCCTGCCAAAGAAGATGGCGCTCGAGCTGTTCAAGCCGTTCATCTACGCACGCCTCGACGCCAAGGGTCTGTCGATGACCCTGAAGCAGGCCAAGAAGTGGGTCGAGAAGGAGCGCAAGGAAGTCTGGGATATCCTGGACGAGGTGATCCGCGAGCATCCGGTCATGCTGAACCGTGCGCCGACGCTTCACCGTCTTGGCATCCAGGCGTTCGAGCCGGTTCTGATCGAGGGCAAGGCGATCCAGCTTCACCCGCTGGTCTGCTCCGCGTTCAACGCCGATTTCGATGGCGATCAGATGGCCGTTCACGTCCCGCTGTCGCTCGAAGCGCAGTTGGAAGCGCGCGTCCTGATGATGTCGACGAACAACATCCTGTCGCCCGCCAACGGCAAGCCGATCATCGTGCCGTCGCAGGACATGGTCCTCGGTCTCTATTATCTTTCGATGATGAAGGAGAACGAGCCGGGCCAGGGGA
>JAJNQF010000206.1 GCA_021154945.1 Sphingomonas sp. | reverse complement strand
CCCGGTGCGTCCGGTCTTGCAAGAAGTGGAGGAGATTCGCCGCCGGCCGGTTCAGGCGTGAATGCCGGGCCGGCAAGGATAGACAGAGACACAGCCATGAGACTGCCGCGCGAGATCGGACCCATCCACTTCGTCGGGATCGGCGGGATCGGCATGTCGGGCATCGCCGAGGTGATGAAGAACCTCGGCTACCGCGTGCAGGGATCGGACGTGGCCGAGGGCTATGTCGTGCAAGGGGGGCGCGACAAGGGCATTCCGGTGGCGATCGGTCACGCCGCGTCGAACATCGGCGACGCCGCTGTGGTGGTCGTGTCGACCGCGATCGTGCGCTCGAACCCGGAGGTCGAGGCGGCGCTCAATGCGCGCGTGCCGGTGGTGCGGCGCGCGGAAATGCTCGCCGAGCTGATGCGGTTGAAGTCGACGGTTGCCGTGGCGGGGACGCACGGCAAGACCACGACGACGTCGATGGTGGCGGCGTTGCTCGATGCGGGTGGCGTCGATCCGACCGTCATCAATGGCGGCATCATTAACTCGTACGGGTCGAACGCGCGACTGGGTGCGAGCGACTGGATGGTCGTCGAGGCGGACGAGAGCGACGGCAGCTTCCTGCGGCTCGACGGGACGATCGCGGTGGTTACCAACATCGATCCCGAACATCTCGATCATTACGGCTCGTTCGACGCGGTGAAGGATGCGTTCGTCGAGTTCGTCGAGAACGTGCCTTTTTATGGCGCGGCGCTGCTGTGTCTCGATCACCCGGAGGTGCAGGGGATACTGCCGCGGGTGCGCGATCGTCGGGTCGTGACCTATGGTTTTTCGGCGCAGGCTGACGTGCGCGGCGTCGAGGTAACGCCGATCCCGGGCGGCAATCGCTTCGATTGCGTTGTTCGCGAGCGCGACGGCGCGACGCGGACGATCGCGGGAATCGAGATGCCGATGCCGGGGCGGCATAACGTCCAAAACGCGCTGGCGGCGATCGGCGTAGCGCTGGAACTCGGGATTGCGGATGCGACGATCCAGCAGGGGTTCGCCAAGTTCGGCGGCGTGAAGCGGCGCTTCACCAACGTTGGCGAAGTGGCCGTCGAAGGTGGGAGCGTCACGATCATCGACGATTACGGCCATCACCCGGTCGAGATCCGCGCGGTGCTGGCGGCGGCACGTGAAGGCGTGAAGGGGCGCGTGATCGCGGTGGTGCAGCCGCATCGGTATTCGCGGCTGGGCAATCTGATGGAGGATTTCCAGACGGCGTTCAACGACGCGGACCGGGTGCTGGTGACGCCGGTCTATGCGGCGGGGGAGGCCCCTGTGGAAGGCGTCGATGCGGCGGCTCTGGTCGAGGGGTTGAAGCGGCGTGGGCACCGGTTTGCGGGTGTGGTCGCGGACGCTGACGCACTGGCGGTGGAACTGGCGGCGACGATCGAGGCTGACGACATGGTTGTTTGCTTGGGGGCTGGCGACATCACGAAATGGGCGGCTGGCCTCGCCGATGCGATTGCCATTGAGCGCCCAAAGGTGCTGGCGTGAGTTCTGCATCTCCTTGTTTCCCCGCGAAGGCGGGGACCCAGACTGGGCTCCCGCCTTCGCGGGAGAACATCAGGGGGAGTGTCGAGGCTAGTGGTTCGCTCGCCGACTTTATCTGGTTTCGTACCGGTGGTCCGGCCGAATTGCTTGTGCGACCAGCGGACGTTGATGATCTTGCCGAAATGCTGAAGACGCTCGATCCTTCGACGGCCGTCCTACCGGTCGGCGTAGGCTCGAACCTGATCGTGCGCGACGGTGGCGTACCCGGTGTGGTCGTGCGTCTCCCCAAGGCGATGGCGAAGGTTTCGGTGCAGGACGGTCGCGTTCGTGCCGGGGCTGGGGCAATGGGGATTACGGTCGCCAGCGCCGCGCGTAATGCTGGGATTGCCGGGCTCGAGTTTCTGCGCGGGATTCCGGGCACCGTCGGCGGTGCGGTTCGGATGAACGCGGGTGCTTATGGCCGCGACGTCAGCGATATTCTGGTTGAGGCCACTGTGGTTACGCGGGACGGTTCGGTCGAAGTCTGGCCTGCTGAGAAGCTTGGTTTTACCTATCGCCATTCGGACTTGCCGGCCGGCGCGGTCGTGGTCGAAGCCGTATTCTCCGGCACTCCCGGAGATCCGGCGGTGATTGGTGCGGAGATGGATCGGATCGCGGCCGAGCGCGAGGCTTCGCAGCCGCTCCGCTCGCGGACCGGTGGGTCTACGTTCAAGAATCCCGAGGGGCACAAGGCTTGGGCTTTGATCGACGCGGCGGGGTGTCGGGGGCTGACTCGCGGCGATGCGCAGGTCAGCGAGAAGCATTGCAATTTCCTGCTGAACCTCGGGTCCGCGTCGAGCGCGGAGATCGAGGCGCTGGGTGAAGAGGTACGGGACAGAGTGAAGGCGCATTCGGGGGTGACGTTGGAATGGGAAATCCAGCGGGTTGGGGTCGCTGCTCCCTATCCCCTGCGGGGAGAGGGTCGGGGTGAGGGGGAGCCAAGCAGTGCATCTCCCGCGCTTTCCACCAGCGACGCGGCCGGTGATGGCGGGCGCCCACCCCTCGGTCCCCTCCCGCATGCGGGAGGGGAGGCATGACGGTGCCTCTTCACATCGCGGTGCTTATGGGCGGCTGGTCGGCGGAGCGTGAAGTCTCGCTCATGTCGGGCAATGGCTGTGCCGACGCGCTGGAGTCGATGGGGCACCGGGTCACGCGGATTGATATGGGGCGGGATGTTGCTGCCAAGCTTGCCGAGGCGAATCCCGACCTTGTGTTCAATGCACTGCATGGGACGCCTGGCGAGGATGGGTCTGTGCAAGGGCTGCTCGACCTGATGGGTCTGCGCTACACGCACTCCGGTCTTGCCACTTCCGTGATCGCGATCGACAAGGTGCTGACCAAGCTGCTGCTCGTCCCGGCGGGCGTGCCCATGCCGGGCGGGCGGATCGTCAAGTCGGCGGACCTGTTCGAGAGCGATCCGATGGCGCGGCCTTACGTGCTGAAGCCGGTCAACGAGGGATCCTCGGTCGGCGTGGCGATCGTCACTGACAGCGGCAATTACGGCAATCCGATCGCTCGCGACAGCGTCGGGCCTTGGGGCGAGTTTGAGGAACTGCTCGCCGAGCCGTATATCCGTGGGCGCGAGCTGACGACCGCGGTGCTCGGCGGCAAGGCGCTCGGCGTGACCGAGTTGAAGCCCAAGAGCGGCTGGTACGACTACGACGCGAAATACACCGACGGCATGACCGTACACGTCTGCCCGGCGGAAATCCCCGACGAGATCACCGACGCCTGCAAGAGCCTCGCGCTCGAAGCGCACCGGTTGCTCGGCTGCAAGGGCGCGTCGCGGTCGGACTTCCGTTGGGATGACGAGCGCGGCGTCGACGGGCTGTTCCTGCTGGAGGTGAACACGCAGCCGGGGATGACTCCGCTGAGCCTCGTTCCCGAACAGGCGCGGCATATCGGCATGAGCTATGCCGAACTGGTGCAGGCGATCGTCGACGAGGCGCTGGCGGATCATCCGCTTGCGCAAAGCGGGGCGCCATGAGCCGTACGATCAAGCGCGGTCCGCCGCCCAAGCGGCCCGCCCCGCGGCGCAAGGTCGCGGTCAAGAAAGTGTCGGTGATGGACCGGCTGGTCGGGATGCTCCCGGTCAGCGAGGAGACGCTCAAGAAAATTGCGACTTGGTCGATTCTCGGCGCTGGGGGCGCGGTGGCGATCGCGGCGGCGACATGGGTCGGCATCCCCGGCATGATCGGTGCCGCGCTGGCCGAAGGGGCCGGGCGCGCGGGCTTCAAGGTCGAGCAGATCGAGGTGACCGGCCTCAAGCGGATGGATCGGATGTCGGTCTACGCGGTCGCGTTGGAGGACAAGCAGAACCAGACGTCGATGCTGTCGGTCGACCTGGAGGCGGTGCGGCAGAAACTGCTGCGCTACGGCTGGATCGCGGACGCGCATGTGTCGCGGCGGCTGCCCAATACGTTGCTCGTCGATATCGTCGAGCGCACGCCCGCGGCGGTGTGGCAGGACAACGGCCAGCTGACGCTGATCGATTCGTCCGGCGTGCTACTCGAACCGGTGCAGCCCGATGCGATTCCGAATCTCCCGCTGGTTATCGGGCCGGGTGCGGATCGGCAGGAGGCGTCGTACCAGACGCTGCTCGCCGCCGCGCCCGCTCTGAAGCCGCGCGTGAAGGCGGCGACCTGGGTCGGCAATCGGCGCTGGGACCTCACCTTCGAGAGCGGCGAGACGTTGGCGCTACCCGAGGACGGAGCGCCCCGTGCGCTTGTGAAGTTCGCCGAACTGGACGGCGCGCGGCCGTTGCTCGGGCGCGGCTGGATCCGGTTCGACATGCGCGATCCGACCAAGCTGGTCGCACGCAAGCCGGGCGCGAGCCTCGCGCACAGCGTCGACGTGCCGGCCCCTGCCAGTGTGGGGGCCAGCGTGCCGGAAACGGGCGAGACTACGAATACCCCGTCGCAAACGGCGGGCGCGAACGTAACGGGCGGGGAGGGATGACATGGCAAAGGTGGCACCGGAAGGGCTGATCACGGCGCTCGATATCGGGTCGTCGAAGGTTTCGGCGATGATCGCGCAGAAGGGGGACGGGGGCGAACTGATCGTGCTCGGCACCGGCCAGCGCGAGAGCCGCGGCGTCAAGCGCGGCTATATCGCCGACATGGCGACGACCGAGGCGGCGGTACGCGAGGCGGTCGAGCAGGCCGAGCGGATCGCCGGCATCAACATCGAGAATGTCTGGGTCGGCTTCTCGGCCGGTGGACTCGTGTCCGATGTCGCCGAAGTCGAGTTCGAGCTGGGCGGCCACCGCGTCGAGCAGCAGGATATCGATGCGTTGCTCGCCGCCGGGCGCAACTCGATTGATCCGCAGGGCCGCATGGTGCTGCACGCGCAGCCGGCGCTCTACACGCTCGACGGGCTGACGGGGGTCAAGACGCCGCTCGGGCTGCATGCCGATCGGCTCGGCGTGCACATCCACGTCGTTGCCGCGGACGGTTCGCCGGTGCGCAACCTCGATCTCTGCGTGCGGTCGGCACATCTGGAGGTGAAGTCGATCATCGCCTCTCCGGTCGCGACCGGTCTTGCCTGCCTCAGTGAGGAGGAGCGCGAGCTCGGTGTCGCATTGGTCGAAATGGGTGCCGGGATCACCAACGTCTCGCTGTTCGCGGGTGGGATGCTAGTCGGGCTGACCTCGATCCCGATGGGCGCGGCGGACATTACGGATGATATCGCCAGCGCATTCGGCACGCGGCGGCAGAATGCCGAGCGAATGAAGTGCTTCCACGGCTCGGCCAACGCATCGCCCCGCGACAATCACGACATGATCCCGGTCATGCCGATCTCCGCCGAAGACGGCGCGGGCGAGGGGGCTCAGATCACCAAGGCGCAACTGATCGGCGTGATCCGCCAGCGTTTGGAGCACCAGATGGGGGAAGTGCGCAACGCGCTCACCAAGCTGAAGTTCGAGGGACCGGTCGGGCGTCAGGTCGTGCTGACCGGCGGTGGTGCCGAGTTGAAGGGCATCGCCGACTATGCGCAACAGGCGCTCGGGCGGTCGGTGCGGATCGGCCGACCGCGCGGGTTGACCGCCCTGCCAGAGGCGCATGGCGGACCGGCGTTCGCGACGCTAGCGGGGTTGGCCTTCTATGCGGCGACCAACCCGATCGACCTCCGCGGGCTCGCGCCGCAGCGGACGACGGTGCATCGGCCCAAGGGCATGGGCATGATGCGCAAGTTGATCCAAGCGGCGCGCGCGAATTATTAAGAGTTTCGAGTGCGCTGGCGTTATTTCGGCTGGAACCGGCCGTAACGTTGGTGCACACAGGTTAATCAGGGGCCCGGTCATAGCGTATCTACCGGGTTGTGCGGAGAACGGCGATGAGCATCGAATTCCTTAGTCCCGACGTGGACGATCTGGCCCCCCGCATCGCGGTGATCGGCGTTGGTGGTGCCGGCGGCAACGCGATCGCCAACATGATGCGGGCCGACGTCCAGGGCGTCGACTTCCTTGTGGCGAACACCGACGCGCAGGCGTTGAAGCAGTCGACCGCACCGCAGCGGATCCAGCTCGGCACCAAGATCACGCAAGGGCTCGGCGCCGGTTCGCGTCCCGAGATCGGCCGCGCGGCCGCCGAAGAGACGATCGACCAGCTCGCCAAGATGCTCGAAGGCGCGCACATGTGTTTCATTACCGCCGGCATGGGCGGCGGCACGGGTACGGGCGCGGCCCCCGTCATTGCCAAGGCGGCGCGCGACATGGGCATCCTCACGGTGGGCGTCGTAACGAAGCCGTTCGCGTTCGAGGGCAACCGTCGCGCCAAGTCGGCCGAGGGCGGCATCGAGGAACTGCAGAAGTACGTCGATACGCTGATCGTCATCCCGAACCAGAACCTGTTCCTCATCGCCAACGCGAACACGACCTTCAAGGAAGCGTTCACGATGGCGGACGAGGTGCTCCAGCAGGGCGTTCGCAGCATCACCGACCTGATGGTGATGCCGGGCCTCATCAACCTCGATTTTGCCGACGTCCGCTCGGTGATGCAGGAGATGGGCAAGGCGATGATGGGCACCGGCGAGGCAAGCGGCGACAACCGCGCGCTCGAGGCCGCACAGAAGGCGATCTCGAACCCGCTGCTCGAGGGCGTCAGCATGCGCGGCGCGAAGGGCGTCATCATCTCGATCACCGGCGGCGACGATATGCGCCTGCTCGAAGTCGACGAAGCCGCGAATCACATCCGCGACCTGGTCGATCCCGATGCGAACATCATCTGGGGTTCGGCGTTCAACCAAGAGCTCGAGGGCAAGATCCGCGTCTCGGTCGTCGCGACCGGAATCGACGCTGATGCGCGCCCGCCCGAGGTTGCGCCAGAGCCGACGCGCTCGTTCAGCTTCGGGTCGCGCAAGACGGATGAGAACACGTCGTTCCGCCCGAGCGAGCCGGCTGCGGCGTCGGCCGCGCCCGCTGCGTCGGCCGCTGACGAAGAGCCGCTCGACCTGAATGCGTCGTCGGAAGTCGAGCCGTCGTCGTCGAAGTCGGACGACGAGCTGGTGCTCGGTGCCGAGACGATCGTTCCGCAGGCAGCACCATTGGCCGCGCCCGCGCCGGCCGCACCGGCGCCGCAGCCGGCTCCTGCGCCGCGCGTCTATGGTGACGAGCCCTATGGTCGCGGTCCGATCGCACGTCCGGCCTCGGCATCGGCCGTGCCGCCGGCCCGTGCGCCGATCGCACCCGCCATCCCGGCGCCGACGCCCGCTGCGGACGAGGGTGGCGCGCGGCGCCGCTGGCTTGCGCCGGGTGCCGAAGCGGCTCCGGAGGCGGTTCCGGCCGCACCGCGCGTGAAGCTGGGTGGTACGCTGTTCGAGCGCATGTCCAACGCGGCCCGCGGCGCGGCGAAGGAAGACGGCGAAGCGACCCCGCAGGATCCGCTCGACATCCCGCGCTTCCTGCATCGCCAAAACAACCAGTAAGCCTGCGCGCCGTTCTCTTGGTCTGGCGGGAGAACGGCGGGGCTAGATGGGTTGGTCGGGGTGTCGTTCTGCAACATCTTCACCTCCCCGGCGGGGGCCGGGGCCCAGTTGCGAGGTTGATGTAACGGAACGTTTTCGATCGGTATTTCCGTCTCCCAACTGGACCCCGGCCTTCGCCGGGGAGGCGGCATTGCAGAGTGAGCGCTTTTCCAAGATCGCATATGTCGAATCCGCAGATCGTAATCCTCGCCCGTTGCTTGCCCCTCGGTGCTGCACTCGTCGACACCCCGCCCCAGTTCGCCGCGCCCATGCGTCGGAGACATTGCCGGTTCGGTCGGGCTGGCGTCTAGACAGATGATCCTCATGACCCGCTCGTCCCATCATCTCCTGACTGCCGCGCTGGCGCTCGTGCTGGCTGCCGTGCCGTGCGCGGTCGTCGCGCAGGAAGTCGTGCAGGCGATCCCGGGGACGACCGATGCGGACAAGCTGGGCGATCTCATGCGCCGGGTCGCGAGCAATCCTCGCGACGTCGATGCGCTGATCCGGGCGGGCGACCTTTCGATGGGGCTGGGCGATCTGAGCGGCGCCGCGGCGTTGTTCGCACGCGCCGAGAAAGTGAACCCGCGCGATGGTCGGATCAAGGCGGGGATGGGGTCGATCCTGGTCCGATCGGAGCGGCCGGGCGAGGCGCTGCGCTATTATGCGCAGGCGGAAAGCCTCGGTCTCGACCCGCGGAATTTCGCGGCGGATCGCGGGCTCGCCTACGATCTGATCGGCCAGCAGGATCGTGCGCAGCGCGATTACCGGGTCGCGCTCCGTAATGCGCCGGATGACGAGACGATCAGGCGCTACGCGCTGTCGCTCGGCATTTCGGGGAAGCCGGAACTCGCGATCCAGCAGCTCAATCCTCTGCTGCTCAAGAGCGATCGCGGTGCATGGCGCTCGCGCGCGTTCATCATCGCGATGAACGGCGACGTCGCGGGTGCCGAGAAGATAGCGACCACGATGATGCCCGCCGGCACCGCGCAGGGTCTGCAACCGTTCTTCCAGCGTCTGCCGACCCTGCCGGCGAGCGACCGTGCGTTCGCGGTGCATTTCGGTGAGGTCCATGCGACGCCGGCGCGCTTGGCGGATGCGCGGATGGCGCCGCCGCTAGGCATCCTCGCCGCCGATCCGACCGCGCCGGTGATGATGGCTGCGGTGCCGCAGCCGGTCGTCGTCGCTGCGTCCGGCAAGACCAAGCGCGGCCGTCGCAGCAAGCCGGGCCGGACCGAGATGGCCGCGACGACGCGCGCCACAACGCCGGTCCCCGTTGTAGCGACGCCTACTCCGGCCACCCCCGCTCCGACTATTCCCGCTGCGGTCGCACCGCCGGTTCAACTCGCGTCGTCGTCGGTCCCGATGGTGCAGGCCATGCCTCCGCAATCGACAGCGGCGCGTGTCGCGACACCGCAGCCGACCTATCGTGCACCGCAAGTCGCGCAGACCACCACCGTCGCGCCGCAGACACAGGCACCGGTCGCCGTGGCACGCGTCGTGCCGACACCGACGCCGGTGCCCACCTCCGCGCCGACTTCGACAGGGGCGCTGCCCGCGACCACCGTCACGCAGATGGCGGCCGTGCCCGCGGGGCGGATTCAGTCCGAAAGCAACACGCGCGTGGCCAATTCGATCGCGGCCGCGGCGCTCGCGTCGACGGGTACGACGGCCAAGCCGGTAGCGCCCACCCTCGTGACACCGGCCCCGGTGCAACAGGCCTCAGTCCAGTCGCAGCCCGTGACACCGGCGCCGGTGCAGCAGGCTTCGGTCCAGCCAAGGCCGGTTCAGCAGGCCAGTGCCGCACCGCTGCCGACTCCGGGCTTCTCCGCAAATGGAGCGACGACGACTACGACGCCGGTCGAGGTCGCCGCGGCGATGCCGCCGCGCGCAGTGGCGGCGAGTGAGGATTCGATCCTCGCGCGGATCGTTGCCGGGTTGTCGATCCCGGCGTCAGAGCTCGATGTCGCGCCGATGCGCCCCGCGCCTGTCGTGACGCAGGCCGCTGTGCCGGTCTCCGACGACGCCGAGCGCGTGCTCGCCGAGGCGAAGGCCAAGCTCCCGCGCGATGCGGCGGCAAAGAAGATTGCGGCCGAGCAACTCGCTGCCGACAAGAAGGCTAACCTCGACAAGAAGGCGGCGGCGCGAAAAGCCATCGCCGACAAGAAGGCGCTTGCCGAGAAGAAGGCGGCCGCCGCCGAGAAGCTTGCTGCCGACAAGGCTGCGGCCGAGGAAAAGCGGATCGCGCGCGCCAATCCCGAACGCATCTGGGTACAGGTGTCGACGGGCGCGACCGAGGGCGATCTGCCCAAGGCGTGGAAGGGTGTGAAGGCCAAGGCGCCGGCCGTGGTCGGCAGTCGCAGCGGCTGGACGACTCCGTGGAAGGCGACGAATCGCGTGCTGGCCGGGCCGTTCAAGACCGATGCGGAGGCGCGCACCTTCGTCAATCAGCTCGCCAAGGAAGGCGTTTCGACGTTCAGCTTCACCAGCGAACCGGGCCAGGTCATTACGAAGTTGCCGTCGAAGTGAGTTACCGCGCGCCCTGGGCTTCGGACCCGGCGCGCAGCAAAGGACGGCTTCAAGAGGAACAGAACGGGTCCGTCCGTGGCCCTCGCGATGCCTTTCAGCGCGATCGAGACCGGATCATCCATTCGATCAGCTTCCGTCGCCTGCGCCACAAGACGCAGGTGTTCATGGCGCCGGACGGCGACCATTTCCGGGTACGTCTGACGCACAGCCTGGAAGTCGCGCAAATCGGCCGGACGATCGCGCGGACGCTGGCGCTGAACGAGGATCTGACGGAGGCGTTGTGTCTGGCGCATGACATCGGCCATCCGCCGTTCGGCCATGCCGGCGAGGATGCGCTGAAGGCGGCGCTGACCGGACAGGGTGGGTTCGACCACAACGGTCATACGCTGCGCACGCTGATGACGATCGAGCGGCCGTATCCGATGTGGAACGGGCTCAACCTGACATGGGAGACTCTCGAGGGTCTCGCCAAGCATAATGGGCCGGTGCGGCATCCGGGCTGGGCGCTGGCCGCGGCGGATGCGGAGTTTCCGCTTGCGCTGACCAGTTTTTCGTCGCTGGAGGCACAGGTCGCGGCGATCGCGGACGATATCGCGTACGACAATCACGACATCGACGATGGCTTGCGCGCCGGACTGTTGACGCTCGACCAGATGCTGGCGGTGCCGCTGGTCGCGAGCGGCTGGGACGACGTCCGCCGGCGGTTCCCGGACGTTGCGCCGAAGCGGCTGGTCGGCGAACTCGTCCGCACGCAGATCGGTACGATGGTCAACGATCTGATCGCCGAAACCCGCCAGCGGATCGCGGCGAGCGGCGTTGCGAGCGTCGACGACGTCCGTGCCGCCGGGCAGTGCCTGGTCGGGTTTTCAAGTGAGATGCGCGAGGCTGAGCGTGATCTCAAGCGCTTCATGTATGCCAATCTGTATCATCACCCGCGCCAGTTGGCGGCGGCGGATGCGGCACACGGCATCGTGTCCGGACTGTTCGCGGTGTATCGTGACGATCCCGCGACGATTCCCGAGGAATGGCGCGAGCGGCTGCCGTCCAAGGATCCCGACCGTAGCCGGCATATCGCGGATTTCATCGCGGGGATGACGGACAGGTATGCCGTGTCGCGCTACCGCGAATTGGTTGGCCCGATCGATCTGCCCGAGGGGTTCTGAGCGACTGATCCTCCCCCGCCAGGGGG
>JAJNQF010000202.1 GCA_021154945.1 Sphingomonas sp. | reverse complement strand
CTTGTCGAGCGCGACCAGTCCGGCACCGGTGGCGTAGGGCGGGTCCATCAGGATCACGTCGAGCGGCGCGGGCGCCGGCCCGAGCGCCATCACCGAGGTGGCGCGGACATCGCCGCGGATCTCCAGCTTGGCGAGGTTGGCCTTCAGCGCGTCGACCGCCAGCTTGTCCGATTCGACGAACATGCACGTCGCCGCCCCACGCGACAGCGCCTCGATCCCGAGTGCGCCCGAGCCTGCGAACAGATCGGCGACTGCGAGGCCCTCGAAACTGCCGACGCGGCTCGTCAGCATCGAGAACAACGTCTCGCGCATCCGGTCGGCGGTCGGACGGGTGGTGTCACCCTTGGGTGCGGCAATCTGGCGGCCGCGATACTGCCCTGCGATGATCCGCATCAGCGCTTCCCTCCACGTGGTGCACGGGGCGGGTGACCGCGCCCGCCTGAAGGACCCTTGCCGGGTGCGGTAGGACGACTGCCCCGTTCCGGCCGTGCCGGCGCATCGCGCATCGGCCGCGGTTCGGCACCCGGACGTCCCGAGGCACTGCGCGCGGCACGCTTGTCGAGCGAACCGCGGCTGCGCGAATCATCCGCCTGCGGACGGAAGCCACGCTGCGGCTCCTGACGCTGCGGCGTATCGGCGCGGCGTGGGGTCACCGTACCCCCGGCACCGACACGCGACGGGGCGGCACGATCGCGCGGCGGCTTGGCAGCGCGGAAATGCTTGATCTTCGGGGTGGTGCTCAGCTCCTCGCCGCGATCCGCCCGCTCCTGCCGCACATAGGGCTTGGACGTTTCGCCACTCGTCGGCCGGGCGTGATGCGTCCCCGTCGGCCGAGCGGCATTGCGCGCATCCGGCCGCGCCCAGGGATCGTTGACGTCGCCGCGCTGCATCGCCGCAGTCGGACGGATCCGCTCGGGACGCGCAGGTCGCGACGGACGATCGGTCGGTACGGTACCGCTCGAGAAACCAGAGCTTGCGGGAGCCGTGTACGGGCTCCGGACGGGCGTCCGTGCACCGCCAGCGGCAGGTCGCGCACCTGGCGCCGGGCGCGTCGTGGTGACGGGCCGCGGCGCATTGCTGCCCCGCTGGCTCGACCGCGCGCCAATCCCGGCACCCGCACCGGCACTCGCGCTGATCCCGATATTCGCGCGCGCGCCCGGACCCTCGGGCCGTCCCTTCGCCAGCTCCTTCTGGAACGCGACGACGTCGTGCTGGAGGACCTCGCCGATCTGCCCCGGCGGCAGGTCGCCGAGTACGAACGGCCCGTACCGCGTCCGGATCAGCCGCGAGACTTGCAGCCCCAGATGCTCCAGCACGCGGCGGACTTCGCGGTTCTTGCCTTCGGTCAGGATCATCTCGATCCACACGTTCGCACCCGTCCGACGCTCGATATTCGCGTTGATCGAGCCGTAACGCACGCCCTCGATCTCGATGCCCTCGATCAGTTCCTCGAGCTGCGGCTGCGTGATGTTGCCGTAAGCGCGCGCGCGATAGGCACGCTCGACGCCGGTCGCAGGCAGTTCGAGCTGACGCTTGAGGCCACCATCGGTGGTCATCAGCAACAGCCCCTCGGTGTTGAGATCGAGGCGGCCGACCGGCACCAGTCGTGGCAGGTCCTGCGGCAGGCGATCGTAGATCGTCGTGCGCCCGGCAGGATCGCGCTCGGTGACGAGCAGCCCGGTCGGCTTATGATACAGGAACAGCCGCGCGGCGCTGGGCGCCTCGACCGGATCGCCATCGACCGTCACGCCGGCGAGATTGCGCAGGATCGTCGCGGGCGTGTCGAGCGTCGAGCCGTTGAGCGCGACGCGCCCCTCGGCGATCATCCGCTCGATATCGCGGCGCGAGGCAATTCCCGCGCGGGCGAGCAGCTTGGCGATACGGTCGCCTTTAACCGGGGTGGCGGGGGTTGCAGGCGCGTCGGGCGACGGGCTGGCAGTCGGGTTATCGTCTTTTGAAGTCGTCATGGCGCGGCTGATACTATGGATCGGCCGCCAGCGCGAAAATATTTGCGACCGTTCGTGCGGCGACGCGTTAGGACACGCAAGCGTAACGACCATTTCGCATGCGACCGGGGGCCTTTCGGCAATGTTGTTCGGGAAGAAGAAGCGGCAGATTGTCCGGCTCCTCGTGGTCGAGGACGAGCCGCTGGTGGCGTTCGATACCGAATATTTCCTGGCCGAGGCGGATTTCACGATCGTCGCGACGATCGATCGGGTCGCCGAGGCGCTGCTGATCCTGGAAAGCGACACCGTGGTCGATCTGGTCTTGGTCGACGTGAACCTCGCCGACGGATCGGGCATCGACGTCGCCCGTGCGGCACAAGCTGGCGGCGTGCCGGTGATGTTCGTGACCGGAAGTTGCCCGGTCGAGGCGACCACGCTCGCCGCCGGTTGCATGGCCAAGCCCTACGCACCGCGCGATCTGATTGCCGCGATCGAGGCGATCGAGGCGATGATCGGCGGCAAAAAGCCGAAGCGCGTGCCCTCGGGGTTCACGCTGTTTTCTCAGCCAGCGTAACGCACTTCGGCTTACCGCTTCCCTAGTCCGGGCAGGGCGCTATTGTCGGGGCATGTCCACCGATACCGTCGAGCGTCGTTCCGTTCTTGCCACCCTTGCGCCATATCTCCGGCCGAGACCGATTGCCGCTTTGCTACTCGGCATATCGAGCGGCTTTCCGCTCGCCCTGCTGCTCGGCACGATGGGGTATTGGCTATCCAAGGTCGGCATAGACAAGAAGACGATCGGGTTCGCGATCGGTCTGACGACGCCGTACACACTGAAGTTCCTGTGGGCACCGTTCATCGACCGGATCGAGATCCCGATCCTGACGCGCTTGGTCGGACAGCGCCGCGCATGGCTGTTCTTCGTACAAGCATTGTTGTTCGGTTCTGTGTGGATGCTCGGGTTCAGTGCACCGCAGGAGCATCTCGGCGTCTTCGCCTTTTGGGCAATCGTCACCGCGTTCCTCGGCGCGACGCAAGATATCGTCATCGACGCCTATCGAATCGAGATTCTGCCCGAAGACGAACTGCCGCATGGCACGGCAAATAATCAGTTTGGCTATCGCCTCGGTAACCTTGCAGCAGGCGTCGGGACCATCGCGATTGCATCGTCCGAAGGCCTCGGTCTCGGCTGGGCACTGGGCTATGGGCTGACCGCGTTCTGCGTTATCCCCGGAGCACTCGCCGCACTTTGGGCCGGGCGGGGCCTGCACGATCGCGTACTGGCCAAGCAGCCGCAGGAGACCGGCGGACGCTGGCTCGAGGACACGATCATCGGCCCGTTCCGCGAGTTCTTCCAACGGCGCGGCGCGGTGCTGATCCTTTTGTTCGTGCTGATCTACAAGCTCGGCGACGCGATGGGGCAGGGGATGCTCAACCCGATGATCGTCGAACTGGGGTTCAGCGACACCGAATTCATCGCGATCAACAAGCTCGTCGGTTTCTGGGGGCTGATCGTCGGTACCGCCCTCGGCGCACCGTTCATGGCGTGGCTTGGTCTCGGCCGCGCGCTGTTCGTATCGGGCATGCTGATGATGCTGAGCAACTTCATGTTCGTGATCCTCGCCTGGCACGGCCATTCGAATACTTGGCTGACGATCGCGGTGGCGACCGAGCAGGTCACCAGCGGGATCGGCCTGACGGTGTTCGTGACGTATCTCTCGGGCCTGTCGAACCTTGCTTATACTGCGACCCAGTTCGCGTTGCTGTCGTCGTTCGCGGCAGTTGGGCGAACGTGGTTGGCAGCACCAGCCGGCTATGCCGCGACTGCGCTCGGCTGGCCGGGGTTCTGGATGCTGACGATGATTGTCGCGGTGCCGGGCTTGGTCCTGCTGTGGATCCTCTGGCGGCAGGGCTTCGTCGTCGAAAGTGTCCGCAGCGCACGGGCCGAGGAAACCACGTAGCTACATGACGACGGGTCTTCCCTCGTCGGCAAACGCAGCGGCCACCGCCGCGGCGCTGGCGAGGACGCCGTCGACGCGGCGGACGCCGAGCAGATCGGCCATCAGGTAGCGCGCGCTCTCCGGTGCAATCTCGACGCGCGCCAGGATCGACAGCATTGCCGACTCCGCCGGCGTCATCCGCGCGCAGCAGCATGGCGCGATCGCGATCGTCCCCGCCGATGTGCCCGCAAGGTCGGCCATCAGCGCGCGCAGCAGCACCAGCGGGCGACGGAAACTCTGCCCGAATGCGGTGAACATCGTGTGCGCCGCACGCGCGTCGGCAAGCCCGTGGGCCCCCATCCGCCGTATCGCGAACAAGGCGATTCGTGCGTTTTCACAAGGCGGTAGCGGATGCGGCAGCAACGTCGTCGCGCTGGCGAGCAGGTTGGCTGAGGCGGGCGTCGAACTGGGCGTCGAACTGGGGCGGGTATCGGTCATTCACGCGACTCCGTAGTGGTCCCCACAACGTCGCGCGTCCGTTATTGATAGTCAATAGCAATAAGAATTCAGTCCGGCGGCTGGTCGTTCGCCGCGAGCACTTCACCGGCGAGGTAGAGCGAACCGGCAATCAGGACGAGGTTGGGCTGGGCGCTCCGCATACCGATCAGGTCGAGCGCATCGGCGGGGGTCGGCGACGTTTCGGCCGTCTTCCCGAAGCTTTGCGCGAGCGCCGTGAGTGCCTCCGGCGCGTGATGCGCGTGCCCCGGCACCGGGATCGCGACGACGTGCCCGACCGACGGCGACAGGATGCGGATCACCGCCTCGGCGTCCTTGTTCGCGAGCATCCCGAGAATCAGCGTGACCGGACGACCCTTCGCCAACGTCCGCAGCGCCCGCGCGACCGGTTGCGCGGCATTGGGATTATGCGCCCCGTCGAGCCATAGTTCGCTGCCGTGCAGCAGGCGTGCGAGCAGGGGACCGTCGGACAAACGCTGCATGCGCGCCGGCCAATGCGCCCAGTCGGCGGCGGCGCGCATCGCGGCTTCGGGGATGTGCAGCGTGCCCTGGTGACGCAGCATCGCGATCGCCAGCGCGAGATTGCGCGACTGATGCGCGCCGACGAGTCGAGGGCGGTTGGTGACGACCGAAAAGCCCGCATCCTCGTACCGCATCGTCGTCCGCGCGGTCCCGCTGGTCCACGCCGTGCCGCGCGCGGCGACCGACGCCCCGGCCGCATCGGCGACCGCGGCGATCTTCGTGCGCAAGGCCTTGGGGTAGTCCATCGTGACGAGGGGTACGCCGGGCTTGGCGATCCCTGCCTTCTCGCCTGCGATCTCGAGCAGGGTGTCGCCGAGGAACGACTGGTGGTCGATGCCCAGCGCGGCGATGCCGGTGACAACGGGGTTCGGGATGACGTTGGTCGCGTCAAGCCGCCCGCCGAGACTGACCTCGACGATCGTCGCTGCCGCTGGCGTGCGGGCGAAGGCGAGGAAGGCGGCGGCGGTGGTGACTTCGAAGAAGCTGGCTTGCAGGTCGGCGGCGTGGTCGAGCACCTCTTCGAGCAAGGCGGCGAGAAGATCGTCCTCGATCAACGATCCGGCGAGGCGGATGCGTTCGTTGAAGCGGACGAGGTGCGGGGAGGAATAGACGTGGACGCTGTGCCCGGCGGCTTCGATCGCGGCGCGGAGGAACGCGCAGGTCGAGCCTTTGCCGTTGGTGCCGGCGACGTGGAACACTGGGGGGAGGTTCAGGTGCGGGTCGCCGAGGCGGGACAGGAGCGCGGTGATGCGCTCGAGGCCGAGGGTGTCGGCGCCGGGGGACAGCGCGGTCAGCCGGTCGAGCTGGGCCTGCACGGCGGGGGAGGAGGAAACGGCGTGGTCGGGCATTCTTCTAACTCCCTCTCCCTCAGGGGAGAGGGCTGGGGTGAGGGGCTGTTGCGGGCGCTGCACTGCTGGGCTGCCCCTCACCCCGACCCTCTCCCCGGAGGGGAGAGCGGGTATGTTACGCTGCTTCGCGCGCGCTGAGATACCCGATGACCGTGCCGAGCTGCTCGCGCAGGTCCTTCCGGTGGACGACCATGTCGATCATCCCGTGTTCGAGATAATATTCCGACGTCTGGAAATCCTCGGGCAGCTTCTCGCGAATGGTGCTCTCGATCACGCGGCGGCCGGTGAACGCCAACGTCGCCTTCGGCTCGGCGATCTGGACGTCGCCGAGCATCGCGTAGGCCGCCATCACGCCGCCCGAGGTCGGGTCCGTCAGCACGACGATGTACGGCAGGCCGGCATCATGCAGCATCTGGATCGCGACGGTGCTGCGCGGCATCTGCATCAGGCTGAGGATGCCTTCCTGCATGCGCGCGCCGCCGCTCGCGGTGAAGATCACGTAGGGCACGCGGTCCTCGATCGCCGCCTCGACGCCGCGCACGAACGCCTCGCCGACGGCCAGGCCCATCGAGCCGCCCATGAAGCCGAAGTCCTGCACGCCGACGACTACCCGGTGGCCGTCGATCGCCCCGCGTGCGTTGATCAGCGCATCCTGCTCGCTATTGTCGGTCCGTGCCGCCTTGAGGCGATCGGTGTATCGTTTCTGGTCGCGGAACTTGAGCGGATCCTCGGGGACTTTCGGGGCCGGGAGTTCGCTGCAGCTGCCCTCGTCGAACAGCTGCGCGAAGCGGATCTTCGGCCCGATGCGGTCGTGATGATCGCATTTCGGGCAGACGTACAGATTGTCCTCGAGCTCCTTGGTGAAGACCATCTGCCCGCAGCCCTTGCACTTGTGCCAGAGATTTTCGGGCGTCTCGCGCTTCGCGACGAAGGGCAGGACGTTGCGGACGCTGTTGAGCCAGCTCATGCGGGAACCTTTCGAGCCGAAGCGACGGCGTCGGCGAGGGACTTGATATAGGCGCGGACCGGCTCGGCCGCAGCGGCGCCGTGCTGCGCGACCAGTTCGACGATCGCCGAGCCGACGACGACGCCATCGGCGACGCGCGCGACGTTGGCCGCCTGCTCGGGGGTGCGGATGCCGAAGCCGACCGCGATCGGGATATCGGTCTGGGATTTTAGGCGCGCGACGGCATCCTCGATCGAGGATTGCTGCGCCTGCTGAAGCCCGGTGATGCCGGCGACTGAGACATAATACAGGAACCCGCTCGCGCCATCGAGCACGGTCGGCAACCGCGCGGCGTCGGTGGTTGGGGTGGCGAGGCGGATCAGGTCGATCCCCGCGGCGCGCAACTGCGGCCCGAGCGCATCGTCTTCCTCGGGCGGCACGTCGACGCAGATCACGCCGTCGACCCCGGCCTTGGCGGCGGCGTCGGCGAACCAGTCCGCGCCGCGCCGGAGCATCGGGTTGCCGTAGCCCATCAGCACCAGCGGCACGTCCGGATAACGCGCGCGGAACGCGGTGGCGGTGGCGAGGATGTCGGCGGTGCGGGTCCCCTGCGCGAGGCTGCGGATGTTGGCGGCCTGGATCGCGGGGCCGTCGGCCATCGGGTCGGTGAACGGCATGCCAAGCTCGATCGCATCCGCGCCGCCGGCGACGAGTGCGTCGAGGATCGGGCCGGTGGCCTCGGTGGTCGGATCACCCGCGGTGACGAACGCGACGAGCGCGGCGCGGCTGGCGGCGGCGGTGCGTGCGAAGGTGGCGGCGAGGCGGCTCAAAGCTCCCCTCCCGCTTGCGGGAGGGGTTGGGGGAGGGGCTGACATAGCCGCAAATTCGAGGTCCGAGGAGCGAACAGGCCCTCCCCCGACCCCTCCCG
>JAJNQF010000196.1 GCA_021154945.1 Sphingomonas sp. | reverse complement strand
TGAGCGCGGTCGCCCGTCCGACGGTGACGCGCAAGGGTTCGGGTCCTGCCTTGTTTACTGCGCCAAAGCGCTCTTCGTTTTCCCGCGGACGCGGGAATCCAGGAGTCACGAACGGCGCACTCCGTAACCCTGGATCCCCGCGTTCGCGGGGAAACGGGTGGGTTTGGGTCCTGCTGGCGGTAGTCCTCGCCCTCTTCCTCGCGATGCCGGCCTTCGCACAAGCCGTCCCCGCCCCGACCAACCCCGCCGTCGGCGACGCGGTCGATCGCGCGCTCGGACAGCTTGGCGGCCAGGCTGCGGGCAACACCGGCCAGAGCGGCTCGCTGTCGCTGTCGCTACAAGTCCTCATCATCATGGGGCTGCTGACGATCCTGCCGGGGATCCTGCTGATGATGACCAGCTTCACGCGGATCATCATCGTGCTCGCGATCCTGCGCCAGGCGCTCGGGCTTCAGCAGACGCCGCCGAACCAGGTGCTGCTCGGGCTGTCGCTGTTCCTGTCGTTCTTCATCATGGCGCCGACCATCAGCCAGATCAACACGACCGCGATCCAGCCCTATGCCGCCGGGCAGCTCGCCGGCACGCAGATGATCACCACCGCTGGCGTCCCGCTGCACGCGTTCATGGTGAAGCAGACGCGCGTGAAGGACGTCACGATGTTCGCGCAGATCGCGAAGTCGGGGCCCTATGCCTCGTCGCTCGACATCCCCTTCTCGGTGCTGCTCCCTGCGTTCGTCACGAGCGAACTGAAGACCGCGTTCCAGATCGGCTTCCTGATCTTCCTGCCGTTCATCGTCATCGACCTGGTCGTCGCGACCGTGCTGATGTCGCTCGGCATGGCGATGCTGTCGCCCACGATCATCTCGCTGCCGTTCAAGCTCCTCCTGTTCGTGCTGGTCGACGGCTGGGCGCTGACGATGGGCAGCCTCGCAAACTCGTTCGCGACCTGACGCCATGGACGCGCAATATTTCCTGACCGTCGCCAACCAGACGATGTGGGTACTGGCGCTCGCCAGCGCGCCGATCCTGATCCCGGCGCTGCTCGCCGGGCTGATCCTCGGGATGATCCAGGCGGCGACGTCGATCAACGAGCAGACGCTGTCGTTCGTACCGAAGCTGCTAGTGGTCGCGGTGTCGATCCTGATCTTCGGCAGCCTGATCCTGGGCTTGCTGAGCGATTTCACGATCGGAATCTTCGAGCGTATTCCGGATCTCGTAAAGTGAGGCGCAGCGCCAGCGCGGCGACGTCCGTGCTGCCAGCGCAAGCCCGGCCAGCCTCGGCGCAGTCGAGGTCCGACGACGCGGCTTTGCCGCGGCGGGGCCATGCAGACCACGCGGGCGCCTCTTCTACTCCCCTCCCGCTTGCGGGAGGGGTCGGGGGAGGGGCGTGCCTCATCAACCGGACGCCAGTACGTACGTCGCGCCCTCCCCTGCCCCCTCCCGCAAGCGGGAGGGGAATCTAAAAATGCTCGGCTTCGGCCTCTCGATCGAGCCTCAGCTGTGGGCGCTCGTGTTCGTGATGATCCGGATCGGTGCGACGTTCATCGCCGCGCCGGTGTTCGGCAATGTCTCGGTCCCGGTCACCGTGCGCGTCACGCTGTCGGGCGCGATCGGGTTCCTCGTGCTCGCCGCGCATCCGATCGTCCCGCCGCAGAACATCTTCGCCGTATCCACCATCCTCTCCGCCGCCGCCGAAGCGCTGGTCGGCCTCGCGCTCGGCTTCGTGCTGCAGATTTCGTTCGCCGCGCCGATGATCGCGGCGGAAGTCATCGGCGGCGCGATGGGGCTCGGTTTCGCCTCCTCGATCGACCCGCAGAACGGCAAGTCGAGCCCCGCGCTCGGCCAGTTCTTCTCGATCATGCTCACGCTGCTGTTCCTGTCGGTCGACGGCCATCTGATCCTGATCGACCTGATCGTCCGGAGCTACGACGTGCTCCCCCCCGGCGCAGCCTGGATCGGGATCGAGCGGCTGAAGGCGATCGCGTTCTTCGGCGGCTATGCGTTCCTTGCCGGGCTGCTGCTCGCGCTCCCGGTCGGCTTCCTGCTACTGTGCCTCAACATCGTCGTCGGCATGCTGAGCCGTGCCGCGCCCGCGCTCAACCTGTTCGCGGTCGGCTTGCCGGCCAGCCTCGCGGTCGGCGTCGTCACGCTGGCGATCGCGTTCCCGACGATGGGCGACTACATGCTCGTCATCGTCCGAGAAGGCCTCGCCGCCACCGAAAACCTGGTGCTCGGCTGATGTCTGAGGACAGCGGTGAAAAAACCGAATCCCCAACCGCCAAGCGCAAGAAGGATGCGGTCGATAAGGGTGACATCCTCCGATCGCGCGACTTCGCCACCGCGCTCAGCATGGTCGCGGGCGTCGGCTGGCTGATCTACGCTGGCCCGCACCTCATCACCGCCTGCAAGCAGGTGATGGCATCCAGCTTCCAGTTCACCCACGCCGATGTCGAGGATTTCTCGCCGTGGCGCCCGTTGATGGAAGCCGGCGGCAAGCTCGCGCCGTCGCTGATCAGCCTGTTCGTCGTCACCATCGCCGCCGCGATCCTGAGCCAGGCGGGGCTCGGCTCGCTCGGCTTCAACGGCAAGCTGATGGCGCCTAAATACAGCCGGGTCGATCCCGCCGCCGGCCTCAAGCGGATCTTCGGGTCGAACGGCTGGATCGAGCTCGGCAAGTCGCTGCTGAAGGTCATCCTGCTCGGCACGATCGGCGGCTGGATGCTGTGGAACGCCGCGCACACGACGATGGGCCTCGCCTCGTCCACGGATCTGAACCAGGCGCTGTCATCGCTCGGCGGCACGTTCAAGGCAATCCTGATCGCGATGGCGTTCGGGCTGTGCGCGATCGCCGGCATCGACCTGCCGATCCAGATCATCCGCCGCCTGGGCAAGATGCGGATGTCGAAACAGGAGGTGAAGGACGAGCACAAGTCGACCGAGGGCAATGGCGAGGCGAAGGGCCAGATGCGCGCGAAGATGCGTGCGATGGCAAGCGGCGGCCTGCGCAAGTCGGTCGCGGAGGCGCATGTCGTGCTGACCAACCCGACGCATTTCGCCGTGGCGCTGCGCTACGATCGCGGCAAGGACCAGGTGCCGGTGGTGGTCGCCAAGGGGCGCGGCGCGACCGCACTGGCGATCCGCGAACTCGCCGCTGAGGGTCGCGTGCCCGTGCTCGAATATCCGATGCTCGCGCGTGCAGTCTATTACACCAGCAAGGAGGGGCAGGAAGTGCGCGACGACCTCTACATGGCGATCGCGACGGTGCTCGCCTTCGTCTTCGGGCTGAACGTTGCCGCAGGTGGCGCGGCGGCCCCGATCCAGCCGTTCGTCACCGTGCCGAAGGACGCTCGATTCGACGAAAATGGCATCAAACAGGCCTAAACATCGCGGCCACCCGGCCGTTCTTACAGACGAGCGCGCACGTGCAGGGATTTCGCCATGGTAACATCGACGACGAGCACGACGGCCACGCCGACACCCGCGGCCACCCCGCAAAGTGCGGTCAACACCGCAACGCAAGCGCTACTCAACGGGTTGAACGCGGGCTCGGGCGTCGACACCGGCACCTTGGTCACGTCGCTGGTCGAAGCCCAGTTCGCGGCACGCACGGCCGCGCTCAAGGCGAAATCCGACACCCTCACCGCGCAGATCTCGGGCGTCGGTACGCTCAAGAGCACGATGACCGGCTTCTCCACCGCGCTCGCCAATCTGGTGAAGAGCGGCAGCCTGCAGTCGCAGCCCAGCAGTTCCAACAGCACCATCCTGTCCGCGACCGCGCTGTCGGGTGCAAAACTGTCGAACCTGTCGGCCAGCGTCACCGTCACCCGCCTTGCGACAGCCCAGGTCGCGCGTACCACGACAGCGGTCCCTGCCGCAGATCGTGCCGCCTCGCTCGACACCGGCGCGCTGACCCTGACGATCGGTGGCGGGACGGGCATTGCGATCGATATCGGCGACGGCAGCATCGACGCGATCGCCGCCGGCATCAACGCGTCGAAGAGCGGGGTCACGGCCTCCGTGGTTACCGACGCGAATGGTGGCGCCTATCTGTCGGTCAAGGGTGGCACCGGCACCGCACAGGCGTTCACCTTGAAGGGTGACGGTGCCAGCGGTGCGGTCGATATCGGCGGCAATGCGACGCAGACCAGCCTGGTGTCGACCGCGCAGAACGCGCTGCTCACCGTCGACGGCATCGAGGTCGAGCGACCGGGCAACACGGTCAGCGATCTCGTCGATGGCGTCAAACTGCAGCTCAACGCGGTGTCCACGGTCCCCGTCACGCTCGTCAGCAGCACGCCGACCGACGCGCTGACCCAGGCGGTCAACGATGTCGTCACGACCTTCAACGAGGTGCTGAAGACGATCACCGAACAGACCGATCCGATCACCGGCAACCTCCGTGCCGACCCGGCTGCGACGGCCTTGCTCCGCTCGCTGAAGGCACTGGTGTCGAAGCCGCTGGTCGGCGGCGCGACCGCGGGGATTCCGCGCAGCCTGTCCGAGATCGGCGTCGCGACCAACACCGATGGTACGCTGCGGGTCGATACCACGCTGCTCGCCCGGCAGCTCGCCGCCTATCCCGACACGATCGAATCGATGTTCGCGCCGTCCTCCACCAACGTCCTCGGCCTGTCCGGCACGCTCAGCGCGCTCACCAACAGCGCGACGAATACGTTGACCGGCCTCGGCGCGTCGACCGCGCGTTATACGGCCGCCGAAGCCGACCTCGCCAAGCAGCAGGACAAGGTCACCGACCAGTCCGCCCAGCTCACCACGCGCCTGACGCAGCAATATGCGAGCATGAACTCGCGCGTGTCCGCGTACAAATCGACCCAGGCGTTCCTCACCAACCAGATCGCAGCCTGGAACAAGAGCTCGTGACCTACGCCAGTACCCTCGCACGCGATCCGTTCGCGACCTATCGCCAGATCGACGCGGTCGGCCGTACCGCCACCGCGGATGGCCCTGCCCTCGTCCAGCTGCTCTACAAGGAACTCGTCGCTGCCCTGCGCGCCGCCGCCTGGGCCTGCGAGAACCGCAAATTTTCCGTAAAGAGCGACCGGATCACGCGCGCCACCGCGATCCTGTTCGCACTCGAAGCCGGTCTGGACTTCGAAAAAGGCGGCCAGGTCTCGGAGACGCTCGCCCGCCTGTACGGCGGCGCGCGGAAAACCGTCATCAACGCCTCGCTCGGCCATGATCCGAAGCCGTTCCGCGATTCCGCGGACATGCTCGACGAGATCGCGCAGGCTTGGCGGACCGCCAGCGCCGCCTGACCTTTACCGCCGGAACCAGTGGCGTCCGGCAAAGTACAGCACGACGCCCGCCGCGATCACCGCACAGGCGCCAGCGATCGCATCGAACGCCCAAGGCTCCTCGGCATAGGGCAGCCCCTTCACGTTCATGCCGTACAGCCCGGTGAGAAACGTCAGCGGCAGGAACACCAGCGCCGCCACCGAGATGATCAGCGAGCGGTTGTCGATCTGTTCGGCGCGCAGGTCGGTCAGCGTCTCGTGGATCAGCGCGGCGCGTTCGCGGATCGATTCGAGTTCCTCCGCCATCCGCGCGGCCCGGTCCGCCGCCGCGGCCAGATGCAGCCGGTCGTCATCCGCCAGCCAGTCGCCGGGTAACGCCGCCAGTTTCTCCAACGCCGCACGTTGCGGGCTGAGGAAGCGTTTGTAGCTGATCGCCGCCACCCGCACCTTGCTGACCGCGCGACGCAGTTCGAACACGCGGTTGGCGTCGAGCTGTTCCTCGCAATCGTCGAGCTGGTCGCCAAGCGACGCGACGTCGGGGTCGAGATCGGCGGTGATCGCGGTCGCGAACGCGGCGATCAGGTCCCCCGGATCGCGCACCTCGCCGCGCTCAACCATCTTTTCGACCTCGGCGACCGCGATCAACGGCTTCCGCGTGACCGAGAATACCCAGCCCTTCAGCGCCCAGATCCGCACCGAGGCGAGCATGTCGGAGGTGTCGAGTTCCTCGTGCGAACGCCCCCGCAGGTTGACGAACGCACCGTCGCCGACCGCTTCGCAGCGCGGCCGCGTCTCGGTCGCGGTCAGCGCGTCGACCACATAGTCGAGCAGCCTGGCCTCGTCGCGCAGCCACGTTTGCGCGTGCTCGGCGGTGGTCGACAGGTGGACCCAGACGAGATCGGCGGTGCAGTCGAGGGCTTGCTTCACGTCGATCCGCGCGGCCTTGCCGTCGGTGACGCGAAAGCCGAACCCGCTCACCAGACCATCTCGCTCACAGGGCCATCTCGACATCGACCGACAGGCCGGTGCCGGGATCGCTCGGCATCGCCTCGCACAGCCGCGCGGCATCGGCGCGCGCGCGGTCGAGGATCGCCGCAGGCACGTCGGGGCGGTGATAGACCCGGTCGGCGCTCGCCAGCGCCCGCGCCTGGCGCAGGGTGAGGTCGT
>JAJNQF010000194.1 GCA_021154945.1 Sphingomonas sp. | reverse complement strand
CCCCCCCCCCCCCCCCCCGGTCCTGTCCTGGACAAGCATCGGCGATGCGGAAGCTCGTCGTACGCCCCGCGGGTCGTAAACTGGATCGGGCGTGACGGCACCGATCATCGGGCTCGCACGATGGAACGGTCCCAACGACCCTCGAAAGCCTGGAAGCGGCCGCGCTCACGACCTGGGACCGTGCGCCCCGGCTACTGATCGGTCTCGCCCGGAAGAGGCGCCGACGGATCAACCAGGCCGGCGTCACGCAGTTCGTGCCAAAACGCGTTCGGTATGACCTCCGTAAGCGCCGCACGATCTTCGGCAATCCGACCGGGCCGGCTCGCACCGGGAATCACCGCCGCGACCGCCGGGTTCGCCAGCGGGAACTGGAGACCGGCCGCCTTCATGCTCACACCGTGACGATCCGCGACGGCCCTGATCCGGGCCACCCTGTCGAGAACCGCGGGCGTAGCCGGAGCGTATTCGAAGTTGGGGCCGCCGACGAGAACGCCCGAACTGTACGGACCCCCGACGATCACGCCCAGTCCGCGCTCCGCGACGAGCGGCATGACGCGCTGCAGAGCGCGGGAATGGTCGAGCAGGGTGTAGCGCCCGGCGAGCAGGAACGCGTCGGGTCGCGGCTCCTGCAGATCGAGCACCGTCTCGATCGGTTCGCACAGATTCACGCCGAGACCCCAGGCCTTGATTACGCCCTCGTCGCGGAGCCGATCAAGCGCGCGAAACGCCCCCGTACGGGCTTCTTCGAACCGCATGATCCATTCGTCACCCCAGAAGTCGCGGGCGAGATCGTGGACGAAGGCGATCTCGATGCGGTCGGTACGCAGGCGTTCGAGACTGCCTTCGATCGAGCGCAGGGTCGCGTCGTAGGAATAGTCGTTGACCACGGTATTGGCGCGGCCATGCGCGAAGACGCCCGTCTTCTCACCCTGTTGCCGGGCGCTGACGTCTTCGAGCTCGTCGAGGATGACGCGGCCGACCTTGGTGCTGATCACGTATGCGTCGCGCGGCTTGCCCGCGAGGGCTTCGCCCATCCTGAGTTCGGCGAGTCCGGCACCGTAGAAGGGGGCGTTGTCGTAGTAGCGGATGCCATCCTCCCATGCCGCTTCGACCGTCGCCAGCGCTTCGTCCTGGGGAATGTCGCGGAACATGTTGCCGAGTGGGGCCGCGCCGAAGCCGAGCTTGTCGGCGAGAACGTCCTTGATGGTCATGGTCTATGTCCTTTCGAGGTCGAGGTGGGGCTGGCGTCGGTCCTCGTTCGACCGGAGCGACAAGCCCATTTATGAGTGGTGCGGGCGGTCGCGACCCGCAAGGCTTCGTTGTCAGGGCCGTCGTCCTCTCGGCTCCGGCCTGGATGAACGCACTGCGGCGACCAGGCCGTCGAGCCATTCCTGATGACCATTGACCATCGGGTTCGGGACGGCGATGGCCATCTTCTTCGCGGCCGACCCGTTCTGCGTCTCCTGGGTCAGGATGCGGACGCGATCCGCCGACAGGTCCTCCACCAGCCAGGCGTGGTGAACGTCGAGCCGCTGATCGCCATCGCCGGACCAGCCGTGCCACGCCGCGCGCCCGGGCCGACCCTTGACGGGGGACATGCTCGACCGACCAGGCGTTGGACGCGGCCGGGCGGACGCGCCGCGTCGTCGCGCCCGAGCTTCACGACTCTGGTCGATCTGGTTCGAAGATCCGAGTGCCGCTCCGTGCTTCCCTACCGTCTCGTCCGTGACGAACCCGGTCTGGTCGTCATCGAACCGCCGTTGGCAGTCCCCGGCTTCACCAAGGTCCTCGTCTGGCATGAACGCACTCAGGCGGACCCGGCGATGCGCTGGATCAGACGACAGTTGGCGGCCGTACAGGTCTGACGGGCCGCCGTTCAGCGTCACGGGATCCGCGTCTCGATCTGACCGATCCGTGCCGGCCTATCACTGCCACCCGACACGGGGCGCGACGACATGAATGCGGACGACGAAGACCGCCGTCGGACTCTGGCCATCAAATGCCCCCGTTGATACCAGGACGATCAGGAGCGAAGTGCAGGATCATGCGTCGGCTCCGACTCGCGGTCCATTTAATTAGGCAGGTTCGATGACGTTGATCTCGCGACCTTACTTCGGCTCGGTCGGTACCAGGCGATCGGTGGTATGGGGAGCATTGGCCTTAGCCCTCCTGTGCCCTCTCGTGGCGATGCGGTTCACGGACGAGGTGCGCTGGGATCGGGCTGATTTCTTGGCGGGCGGCGCGCTGCTGTTCGCTTTCGGGGTGGCTGTGGAGTCAGCCTTTCTGCTGCTCCACCGAAGGCTATCGCGTGCGGCCGCGATCGGCATGTCCTGGGTCACCCTCGTGCTAATTTGGGCGGACGCTGCGGTCGGCGTCCTCTGAACAGGACTCGCTGCCTGAATCGAAGCGCCGGACACCTCTTCTAACCACAACGTAACGCTTCGCCGTCATTCGGGGTTCGAGGAGAAGCCTGTGCGACTATCGATATCGGCGCGCGTAACCATCGCCTGCACGTTGGTGATCGTGATGGCTCTCGCGCTGCTGGCGACCGGCCTCTCGGTCAGCAACAAGATACATCGCGCGGATCTACGGATCACGTTGCTCAGCGACGCCCTCAGCCGGGAGGATCTGCTGGATCAGGCACAGCGTCGTCTACGTCAGGACATCGGTCGGCTGACCCGTGACGCGGAACGTCGAGTGAAGGTACCTGATGCACGGTGGGAGGACCTCCATGGTCGGATCGCCGCCTTCAAACGGCGGTCGTCGCAAGCGGCCCGGTCGCCTGGTCCCGGATCGGGAGAAGTATCCGGTGTCGTTACGGGGGTCGAGGACGCCGCCGCCGTCTTCGCCGCGGCTTCCGACCAGCTGATCGAGACGAGCCGGTTCAGACCCTCCGGCATCAAGGCGGCCATGCCCCGCTTCCTGAGTGCGCTGACGGCCTTGGAGAACAGTCGTAGTCAGTCCCGGCGTGAGCTGACCTCAGCGATCTGGAGGGCGGCGGAGCAGAACCGGCGGGAGAGCCGCCGGGACATCGTCTCGGTGCTGCTAGGAGGGCTCGTGATCGTTGCGATCGTCTTCGCCATGGCCATCTGGCTCCGTCGAAGACTGGTACGCCCGATCACGATCATGGCTGCGCGCCTGCGCGAGTTCAAAGTCGGCGAGAGCCATGGGGACGTACCCGGACTGGAGCGTGCCGACGAACTCGGCGATCATGCGCGTGGACTGCACGAGTACCGCAAGGCCGTAGAGAGCCGCCGGACCGCCGAGCACCGGGCCGAGTTCCTCGCCAACCATGACATGCTGACCGGGCTTGCGAACCGCCTTCTGTTCGAGAACCGTCTCGCCCATGAACTCGCCCGCAGCGTGCGCACGGGTGACGTCGTCGCGGTGTTCGCCGTCGATCTGGACGCGTTCAAGGCCATCAACGATCGATTGGGACACGCGGGCGGAGACCGCGTCCTCAAGCGTACGGCACAACTGCTGTCCTCGTGCGTCCGGGGCGACGACCTCGTCGCGCGCATCGGCGGTGACGAATTCGCCGTCATCCAGGTGGCGCGCTCGCAACCCGAAGCCGCGGAAGCACTGATCTCGCGCATCTTCAAGACGGCCTCCGCACCGTCGGACGAGGGCGTCGCCATCAGGATGAGCGTAGGGGTGGCTCTCTCCGAACAGGGCCAGACCGGCGACGAACTCCACGAACGCGCGGACCTCGCGCTCTATCGCGCCAAGGCGGACGGCAGGAATACGGCGCGCATCTACAACAAGCATCTGAAGGACGAGGAGAGCCAGCGCGTGCGGCTCGCCAGGGATCTCGAGGACGCCGTCTCGGCGAACGAGCTCCGCCTGGCGTTCCAGCCGATCGCCGACGCCGTTTCGCTGGAGGTCGTCGCGTACGAGGCGTTGCTGCGCTGGCGGCATCCCATCCTCGGTGACATACCTCCGGACGTCTTCGTGCCGATCGCCGAGTCCAGCGGACTCATAGGGTCCATCGGTTCATGGATGATGGATCAGGCGCTTCGGACCGCCTCGACCTGGGATCCGAAGTTGTCGCTGGCGGTGAACCTGTCGCCCATACAGTTTCGCTCCGTGGGCCTCGCGGCTGAGATATGCGATGCCGCACTGCACTGGCGCGTCGCGTTCGACCGGCTGGAACTCGAAGTCACGGAGAGCGCGACGCTCCTCGGCTTCCAGCGCGACGATGTGCTCGCTACGCTCGCCGAGCTGCGCGGGTACGGCGCCAGGATCGTGATGGACGACTTCGGAACGGGACATTCGTCACTCAGCAACCTGAAGGAGTTCACCTTCGACAAGATCAAGATCGACCGGAGCTTCGTGGCCACCATGCACAGCCACGCATCGTCGTCATCCATCGTCAAGGCCACCATCGGACTGGGCAAGAGCCTGGGCCTCATAATCGTCGCCGAGGGAGTCGAAACCGAGGAGCAGCTGTCGCTTCTGCGCCGATGGGGTTGCGATCAGGTCCAGGGATATCTGATCGGAAGGCCGGCGGAGCATTCCGACATCGGCGGCGAGGGTGCGATGATGAACGTCCTCAAGTAGGCCGTACGATACTGTACGATACCGTCCGATGGTCCACCCGGAGCCGATCCGAAGGAGATGCGGAAAGCGTAACGCGCACCCGCGCCGGGCACTCCACCGCGATGATCGTGCGGCGGGAAGTCGTCCGGCGAGCGGACCGGGGCGATACGCCGCCAGGACGAGGTGTTCGAGGCACGGTGGCCATCGGGCACCTGAACACGGGATCGACCGACGAGGGGCGGGTACGATGAAGACCTGCCGCTGGAGGGACCCGCGAGGCGTGCGGCTCCCTCCAGATCGTCCGGATCAGTTGCGCAGGCTGTCCGGAACGATGCCGCCGTTGTCGGCGAGCTTCTGCATCACGGCCTTGTGAAGGGCGATGTTCTGCTCGGCCGAGCCGTCGGCCGCAGCGTGGACGCCGAGTTCGCTCGCGAGTTCCTTGCGCGCCGTCAGACTGGAATCGAGGTCCAGCAGCTTCAGGAGATCGACGATCGAGCTCTGGTAGTTGCCGCCGCCATCCTTCATCGACGCCATCTCGGCGAGGACCGCACCGACGTCGACGGACTGCTGAGCCGCCGCGGGGGCGGACTGGGTGGTAGCGGTAGGGGAAGCCTGCGGTGCAGCCTGCGCCCCAGCGGCGGGAGCCTGAGCCGGCGCAGCGGCTGGTGTGGCCTTGTGGTGGAAGACCTTGTTCATGATCGTGCTGAAGATGCTCATAACCGTGTCCCGATAAGCCGGCGGCGGTGCCGGCAGACCATCAGAACGAACGCACCCCACGATCGGTCCTGAGCTCGTTGCCGGCGCGGAACGGTGCCCTCGACGCACGCGTTGAGGGGCAGTGGCAATGTGCGAGCAGATGGAGACGACGATGAACCTCAAGACCCTGAGCCTGGTATCGGTAGCGGCCCTGTCGTTGGCCGCGTGCGGCGGGAAGGCCGACGATACGACGGCCGTCAACAACAGCGCGTATGCCAACACGACCGCCATGGACGCGAACGCGACCGGCACCGACGACGCCATGGCGGCACCCGCTTCGGGCGGACAGGCCTTCGTGGATGCGGCCGCTGCCAGCGATGCGTTCGAGATCGAGACCTCGAAGCTTGCTTCGGCCAACGGCGCATCTGCTTCGGTGAAGAAGTTCGCCAGCCAGATGATCACCGCCCACGAGGGTTCGACCGCGAAGCTCAAGGCACTGACGGCGACGCTGTCGCCGGCCCTGACGCCCAACCCGGCGCTCAACGCCGAACAGCAGCAGAAGCTCGCTGATCTGAAGACCAAGCAGGGAGCCGACTTCGACGCCGCGTACGCCGCCGCCCAGGTGGCCGGACATCAGCAGACGCTCGATACGCTGAAGGGATATGCGGCGACCGGCGACGTGCCCCAGCTCAAGACGTTCGCATCCGGTCTGGCGCCGACGGTCGCGGCGCATCTCAACATGGCGAAATCGCTCAAGTCCTGACGTCTCGCGCAAACCGAGGGATGCCGGCTGCGGCACCCCTCGGTACGACGATGTCATCAGCGCAGGACGAGCGCGAAGCTGGAAACGGCCCCATCACGTCAGGCAACGCCTCCACTGCCGGCGGTCCGAGCGGATACCCTGGCACGATCGAACGCGGAACCCGCTCAACGTCCGCAGCTCCTCCGCGGGTTAAATCCTCTCGGCAGTGCATTCGACGTCCAGGGCCCGGGCGATCGGCACGACTCCTGCGGCGATGGTTCGGCGTGGAACGGAAACATCGATCCCGCGCATCAGGGCCATATCGAGCCTGAGCATGTCCGGGTGAAGATCTGCGAGGAGACCCGGACCGACATGGCTCGCACCGAAATCGTCGATCGCCGTCGTGAAGCCGCGTGCGCGATAGGCCTAGATGACGTGTCGGACGTGCGTCACGTCCCGCATGCGCTTTTCCTCGATGAACTCGAACATCGGCCGGCCCGGATCGAACCCGACGCGCGGCCGCGGGCGATGCCCTGATGCACGCGTCGGGTTCGTACACTGCGTCGGGCATTTGGTTGATCGCCGGTTTCGCGTCTCCGTCGGGAACGGACAACCGGCCGGCGAGCTGGATCGCCTTCACCCGGCACGCCTGGTCGAACTAGTAGATCGTGTCGGCATCGACGCCCGACGGCACTTCGCCCGCCGACCGGTCCCCCGTCCCACGGACAAGGGCTTCATAGGCGAACACCGTGCCGGTCGAGATGTCGACGGTCGGCTGGAACGCCATCGTGATGACCGGCTTCAACGGCGTACTCGTCCTGCAGGCCCGGCAAGCGGCGGTCGATCTGGAAGATGCCGCAGAGGCCCTGCCGGCCGCCGTGATCGGTGAATGGATCATGGCCAGTCTTCCAGCTTGCCCATCGCATTGCGGGGCAGCTCGGTTCCGAAGCGAAAGCTCCTGGGGCGTTCATGATCCCTCAGGCTCCGCGCCATGACGACATCGAGAAGAGGAGCCAGATCGCCTTCCTCCAGTCCGTCTTCGGGAACGACGAACGCCTTCAGACGGCCGTTCGCGTGCAGTCGGACGGCGACGTCTGCAACACCACCGGCGCGCCGCAGGATCCCCGCCACGTGGTCCGGCCACACGTTCAGCCCGGCGACCTTGACGGCACCGTCCCGCCGGCCGACGGGTCGCAGCCACCGCTCTCCCAATCGGTCTATCAGATCCGGCATCTCCCTTTGCGTGCCGCTGCCATCCACGAGATGCCAGTCGTCATCGCCTCGCGGTACCAGGTTCCAGCGAGGCAGCAGCTCGTACATCGCATCGGGCGCCTGCCCTCAGTCGACCGTTGGGCCGCCCCGCGACCTGAACGTGGCGTCGGGCAGGACCAGACGCAGCGCCGTTCCGGCCGGCGAGCGCTCTGCGATGGTCAGCTCCGCGCCGATCTGCCTTGCGAGACCTCGTACCATCTTCAGACCCAGACTGTCCGAGCGATCCAGATCGAAGCCCGGCGGGACGCCCGCGCCGTCGTCGACGACGCTGAGTTCTATCGTTCCGTTCCGACGACCCAGGCCGACCTCGATCATGCCGACGTCCCGATCGGCGAAACCATGCTCCATCGCGTTCGCGATGCCTTCCGCCATGATGAGGGCCAGCGGGATTGCTGCATCCGGTGGGAGAAGGATTCCAGGCTCCGCATCGATCCGGTGTACGATGCCCGGTTTGCTGTCCGCGGCGAAGAGATCCGCCATCAGCTCCCGCAGGAAGACATCGAGAGGGGCCTGCTCGCCGGTCGTCGAATACAGCTGCCGCTGGATGCGCCCGATGAGCTGGAGCTTGGTGGAGGCATCGGCGAGAACCAGTCGTGCGATGGGGTCGGCGACCTGCCGTTGCTGCAGCGACAGCATCGCGCCGACCATCTGGATGTTGTTGGACACCCGGTGCTGCAGCTCGCTGAACAGCAGCTCCGTCCTCTCCGCCGAGCGCCGTCGCTCCGCTGCCAAACGGGCCGAGCGCTGGTTGGCCCGCTGCATGGCATGGATCAGGCCGATGTCGACGGCGACCACTCCCGCGTAGAAGGCCAGTGCGACGAGCGTACTCCGGGTGAGGCCGAACGTGTGGATCGGCGGTATGAAGAAGTACCAAGCCAGAAGTCCGCAGACGACGGCGGAAAGGATCCCCGGGCCACGCCCGAACAGGAACGACGTGACGATGACCGCCGGAAAGAACGTGAGGTAGGGGAACCCCGGGGGGAAGGCCGCATCCAGCTCCCACCGGATCCACCACGCCACGGCGGAGAGCGGAAGCGCCGTGGCATAGGCCAGCGCCGGCCGCTTCTGGAGCAGTGGCAACTGCTCGAGAACACGTCGCCTCATTCTCATCGCAAAGAACTTTCCCCAGTCCCCACCTCTCCTGCGCGATCACGAAGGCGGTTGCAATTCCTGGGATGCGGCCTCCTCTCCGGATGCCCGTCGTCCGCCTGCTGCATGCGGAAGGATCCGCGCCGCTTCTGAGCCCGAGCATGGTGCGGACATGGAGCCGAGGACGAAGGACGCGTCCGTTCCGCCACGAAGGAACGTACCCGATGTCGGACGCGTAGTGTCTGCTCAACATCCGAAGGACAACCATGCGCAAGATCGTTCTCGCCGCTTTCGCCCTCGCCACCCTCTCAGCCGCCCCGGCTCTCGCCGACGAGCCCGGCCGTGGCTGGATCAGCGCCGCGCGCGTGACCGGCATGCTCGCCAAGCGTGGATACAAGGTCACGAAGATCGAGGCCGACGACGGCCACTGGGAAGGCGAAGCCATGCGGGGGCCGCGCAAGTACGAGTTCCACGTCGATCCGCACAACGGCGCGGTCACGAAGCTCGAACGCGATCGCTGAACTCGATCATGGGCGGGTCGCCGCCCGCCCATGAACACCTCGGCAAGCGCCGCTCGGCGGCCTACCGGGCAGGGCTCATTCCTCCGTCCATGCTGATCCGGCTCGATCGTCCCGTACTCGAGACTGCGATCGCCGGCGACAGGCCCGGCATCGACGCGGATCCCTCAACGCCGGACCGCTTCTCCGGGATCGGGCGACGTGATACGCATCCTCCTGTCGGCGCGGCCTTCGTCGATCTGGTTGTGCAAGTTCCATAAAGGTCCGGCTTCGCCCGGTGCACGCGATCTCGCAGGTCGAGCGTGCGTCCCGTTCGATGGATGCCGCTTCGATCGCGATGTCCCGTTTGTTGCGTCGCCATCCCGGCTGCGCGATACGTGCGGCCGAGCGAATTGCCAGCAAGCAGGTGCCGACATCGACGTACAGTCCGCAGCAATACCCTATCGCAGCAATGAACCGAACGGCGTCGAGATCATGCTCGTCACGTCTCGAAAGCGCTCCCGCTGGGTACTGCCCAAGGGGAACATAAAGCGCGGTATCCCAGCTCATCGATCGGCTGCGCTCGAGGCATTCGAGGAGGCAGGCGTCATCGGCACGATCAGTGCGGTACCCCTCGGTACGTACAGACAGGTCAAGACGCGTGACACCGGCGAGGAGGAGACCGTGGCCGTCCGGGCCTTCCCGATGCTCGTGACCGAAGAGACGTCGACGTGGCCCGAGATGCGGATCAGGCAGCGGCGTTGGATGTCGATCGCCACGGCGATAGAGTCGGTCACGAACCACGAGCTCCGTGCCCTTCTGATCGCCTTCGCGAAGGAAGCGCCCCGCCTCGAAGGATAGCGTGGTTCGAGCTTCGTCAGCGTACCTGACATCTCGGTGCTTCTCGGCCTGCATGACGCCCGGGCCCGGGACGGCCGGCACCTCGCCGAACCACGCGTCACATGCCTCGGTAGGCGGCGGCGGTACGATCGCGTCGGACGGAGCGCATCGCTGCACGCCGCGCGGCCTCGCGCCCATCCGTCACGGGAAGGCTGTTGGACCTGCGTGGGTGATCGTCAGTCCACCCGTCCTAACCGACGGCGGTCGGGACAGCGCATCGAGTCCGGAAAAGAGTACCGACCCGTCGTACCCGTCCGACGGCATCGGCCGACCGCATCAGCGGGTTGTTCATCCCGGTGGTTCCAGGCGACGGCGCGCGTTCGAGCCCGACACCGGCGGAAGCGGTCGCTACCCGTCGGTCGATCGTGAACCGTCGCCGTCGGGGGAGGCTGCGTCGTCATCGGGGTCGGAATGCGACGGGCGCGTCAGGTTCTTTCCGACGAGATCTCCTTCGAGATGGCCGGCCCGGAAAGCGTGGACCTGATCGACGTACGCCTTCGCCGCCGCCAGATCTAGGACCGCTCTGTGCCCCGGTAACGGTCGGCTGGGTTTCCAATCGTCATAGATGGCGCCGAAGTCCTTCTCCTCCAACGCACTCAGCACGGGGCGGAACGTTGCGAAGTTCTGAAGCTTCGCCGTAGTGGCGATATCGAGATGGCTGAGGAGGACTCCCAGGAAGATGGCAGAATACGCGTCTCCGCCGACCTGGTTCGTGACCCCGACCAGCATCGGTTGAGGATAGGCGTCCCCACCACCCGGTCTGTATCGTTCGCGTACCAAGTGCTTCGATGGAACGCAGACCCCGTGGATGCCCGCCCAATGGTATTCGTGCCGGTGCCGCGATCCGCGCTTGTCTGTGGAATCGTAGAACTTTTTCATCAGATCCGCGACCTTCCCGGAATCGCTTAGATCGGACTCGAATGCGAAGACGCCCTTGAATACGGGAAGAACGGTAGGCCGGTTCCTGAAGGTGTCCCACAGGATGCTGAGCCCCTCCTTCAGCGTCTTGTGGGTAAGCCGGGTCTTGACCTCTATGACGGCTCGAACCGCAGCCAGCGGAACGACGACGAAGTTCTGCTCCCTGAACAGCGGAGCATAGTTTTCGACGTCCCAGACGATTATGTCGAGCTGTCTCTTGCAGCCTTCGATGAACCCCGTGGTAGCCTCGTACCGACGCGGCAGAATCCGCTTGAGCAGACCGCGCAGGAGCTCCTCCCGATAGGTCCCCACCGTACCCGGATGACCCACGAGCAGGTCGATGCGGCGACTCCTGGTCAACAGTTCGTTCGTGAACGTGGAGAGGTATTCGCGGCGGCTGTACATCATCTCGAGCGATTCGGTGAGCCTGACGCGGAAGCCGTCCTTCTGCAATTCGATCAGTAGAACATTCATCGAGCCCATCATGCGGAGAACGTCGTCGACCTTCGTAGGGTCGATACCGGACTTCTTCGCGAGCGCGTCCTGCAATTTGTCGAGCTTAAGCCTGCCCCCTTTAGATGTGAGAACCATGCCAAGCGCGGCTGTCGAAATGCAGCGCAGCGCCTCTATCTCGTTCGACGGACCGCGGGGACGGTTCTTCAGCGTGTTGGGTTGGATGTTGCCTCCGACATCGACGTCGGACAGCAGTTGGACGTCGGGCGGTCCCGCCAGGCCATCGACCGTCCGGGTGTCGAACAAGATCTTGAGCTTCCCGTCCTCGTTCAGGGCGGTAATTCCTCCGCGCAGTTCGCCCCACGCAGCGGTGGCATCGTAGACGAAGATGTCCGGCGACAACGGGGTGTCGGATTGTCTGCTCATTGATCGGCCAATGCGAACGTGTTGCTGGTTATGAGGTCGCGGCGGGGACCTCGTTCGATCTGAAGCCTGAAGGTCTCGGCCGGCCGAACCCCAGGTGATCGAACGCGAATGGGGGAGGCTTCCCCGATCCCGCGGGCCGCGGTCGTCCGCGCCTCCATCGGCTGGGACCGTGCATGGCCGGCTTCCGCCTGCTCCCGTGTCAGTGCCCGCACGATCCTCTGTTTGCGCAGGCCATGTGGGCCGCCGTCCTCCTCAAGGACGTCCACGATGCGTGCCATCAGGCCGCCGCCGGCCGGTAGCCCGAGCTCACGGGACGCTCGCCCCGATTTTCGAAGACGGTCCGGCGCTTGAACATGCATCTCTCCGATCCGACGCGGCAGGCGCCGAGAGCAGCGATAGCACGTCGTGCTCGGCTTGATAGACAGGCTCGCTGCCCCAGTGCGCCTCGAGCCGGCGTTGGTGGCTGGATGGCGGCGCGAGCGCTCGGCGCTGCGTCCCGGACGAATGTCTTGGAGCGCGATTTCGATCGAAGGATCCGGGCGCCGTGTCCGCCGGCTCCCCGACCGAACCCAACAGGAACGGCGCCATCGAGAAGGCCGACGCACGAAACGAGCGGCCTTCATCGTCGAATGCGGCGATACGCGGCCGTGGATAACTCCGGAGATTGATCAGGTGATAAGTGGCACCTCTGCAACGGCGACGGATCCACGGTGGATAACCCGATGGTTGTCCACAAAGACGCCAACAGCGCGGGATTGAGTCCGCAGGCTGTGGATGACGTGGACGAATGAATCGAATCGATGGGAATCGCAGCGACCGGGCCGGTCAAGATGTTGGCGATTCAGGGATGGCGCGCGAATGCCCGTCATCAACGTGCCAACAGCTACAACAATCTGATTCTAGATTCTTACTTGGTAGTGGAGGCGAGGACGGTGTTCCGTGACGAGGGATACCCTGCCGGTGCCCGGTCGGAGGGTCGATGACCGTTGCCGCGGGATGGATCGGCACCGGAGGGTTTTCCGTGTCAAAGCACGAAGGCCGCGATCCCAGCTGCTGGGAACGAGGAGCATGAGAGCCTCCTCCTCGCGCCGGATCCCGCCTCGAAGACCGCTACCGTCGAAGCGGATCGCGACGCGGCGTGAGACGGGCGGGAAACCGATGCTCGCTTGATGGGCCTGGTCAGTAGGAAGCGAGTTTGGAATGATCGGGGGGACCGGGTGGCGAGTCCGGCATCGGTCGTGATCTTCGGTGGGCCGGTCGTCGAGGTGATAGGTGAGGGGGACCGTCGGTGCGTCTCGGGCCATGTGGAGGTCGCAGGGAGGCGGAACGGTCGGGAGGGAGGCATGGGTGCCTGCGGGAGGCGGCATGCGCGCGCGCGGGGCCTCCTGGCCGGGCCGAGCCGCCGATCGGAACGTCGGGCCCCGGTAGCGACCGTTCGGCTCAGCCATCGATGATGCGGGAGTTCCGTCCGCCGCGCCACAGACGCAGCGGACGGCGTCCGCGTATCGCCAGTCCCGCGGCCCGTGCGCGCTTCTCATCGATGATCATCGACCCGCGGATCATCTTCCTGAGTGCCACGGTGCCTTCCAGCTCCCAGAACAACCGCCATTCGCGGAACCGGTGCGGCTGCCAACGAAGCCAGTCCCAGAGCCGGTCGCGCTCAACAGTCTCGTCGAACGCCAGGACGAGGAACGGATCCTCCTCCACGCCACGTCGGAGGGTCACGCACGACCGGCCCAGGAGGATGGTGGACTCCGCCGTGACGGTTCGCGTCCTCCTCCTGAACGCCGCGTTCTGGTCCTCGAGCTCGGCCGAGCGCCGAACGTCACGGTCCCGTTCGTCCTCCATCATCAACGCGAGCATCTCGGCACCGACGATCGGCGCGATGCGGGCCCACACCGACCAGCGCTCGGGGCGGGTCAGCATCCAGCAGTGGAGATCGCGCGCATCGTCCGCGAACGCCTGCTCGAGAACCCATACGGACGGACCGGGGTCGACGCCCGCGCCACGGATTCCGAGGTCGCGGACAAGGCCGACGCCGACGAAGCCGTTCCGCGTTCCGTCGTAGAGCACGGGTACGAAGGACGTCGGGAGCCCGGGCGCGCGTTCGGGTTCGGATTCTTCCATGATGCCCTCCTTCTGTCTTCGTCACCCCCGCCGCCGGCGAAGTGCGGATTCGGATTGCGCGGGCGGGCGGCGTGCGGCCCGCCCCCCGCTTCATGCTGCACGTGGAGGGGAGCGTTCCGGTCGTGTGACGCGGTCCTCGCCGACACGCCGGCGCACGTAGGCGCGCCGGCAGGGGCGCGCGGTCACGCCGCGAACTTCTGCTCGATGTACACAGAGAGTCCCTCGGCCAACGGCGAGCTCGGGTCCGCTGCGACCTGCTCGAGCATGTCCGCCACGGCCGGCGATACCAGGGCCTCCGCCAGAGGCAGGTTCGGATCGAAGCCCTCCACGATCTCCGGAAGGCCGTCGGCGGGCAGGCCGTGACGGAGACGCAGCATGTTCTCGGCCTCGACGCGGTCGACGGCGACGACCGCGTCGAACGCCTGGATCATGCGCCCGTCGCGCTCCACGACGTGGAACGAGGTCCACAGACGCCGTTCCGCGTCGCCGGCCTCGAATCCGTCGCACGCGCCTACCGCGTCGTCGTCGTCCATCAGGTCGCCGATCTCGTCCAGTTCCGCGTCGAGGCCGATCGAGAGGCCGTGGAGAAGGACGGCCCGGAGGCACTCGTGGCGCCCGAGGCAGGCGTCGATCGCGGACCGGCCCTCGAAGAGCACGCGCGGCGCGAGCATCCAGGCGACGGGATCGTGGTCGATCCCCTCGCGCTCGAATCTGGACGCGGTGTCGGCGGCGACGAGCGCGAGCCGGATCAGACCGCGCTTCGTCGTGACGACGACCTCGTCGTCCTCGCGGTCGAAGTCGAGGGGATCGATCATGGGTTCGTTCGTCACGATGCGCTGGATCGAGGTGTTCTGCATTCTGGTCGCTCCCGACCGCCGGGTGCCGCTGGAATCGTCCGATCGGCGGTCTTGACCGGACGGATCCAATGTAGCGGCTCAATCCTAATAGTTCAACGATTATTGCATCAATTATAATTGATGTATTTCTCGCTTCTCACGAGGCCGCCCCGTGCACCGTCCGGGGGGCGGAACGCTGCGGGCGTGAGCCCACCGACGCCACAGGGCGGGGGCGCATCCAATGCTCGTGGGAGCGAGGCCGACATGGCGCGGATCGTGGCGGCCGCCACCGGGCTCCGCATCCGGCGCGACACGGTGTCCTGGCGTTTCGGCCTGCGGCCCTGCCCGGGTAGGGATGCATCCGACCCGTTCCCCCTGATGCGGCAATCCAATTCGAACGCGATGCCGCTGCGGACGGTGATGCCGTCGGATGCGGTGCGCCCGACCACAAAGCGGTGCCGGTGGGGCGTCCGGCCGAGCCACACGTCCGGAGGCCGAGCGAATGCTGCCTCGGCCAGGATCGTGCAGACGCGATGCCGCGTCCAGAAGCGAGGATCGGCGACGGCGCAGGGCGGTGGCGCGGCCGGAGCGGGAGCAGTGGCAGCAGGCGACCGGTGTGTCGGCGACAAGAGGAGGAAGGGCGCCGGAGGCATGACCCGGCGACGGGTGTTTAGCGATCGATCAGTCCGGTTCGTCGTCCACGGCCATATGGCTCCGATAGTCCTCCTCGAAGTCGTCCGGGTACATCTCGCGGTACAGTGGATGCCAATCGGATTCCTCGACGAGCCGGACGGACGCCTCGGGGATGGACGCGTCCGTCCATACGCCGCGTCCCTCGAAATGGTTGTCGTTGAAGAAGTCCGCTCGTCATGGTCCGCCTTCCCGAGGCGCTCCGGCCGCCATGACGGGAGCGGACGCAGGCATCGGATCGAGGCGTGGAATCCTGACCTCCCGACCCGGTACGATCTCGTTCGGATCGCTGATCGTATCGAGGTTCGCGGCGTGGATCGGCCGCCAGAGCTCGCCGTCGCCATAGTGGCGCTGCGCGTACCTGCCGAGGAAGTCCCCCGGCTTGACGATCTCCACCGCGATCAGGTCCGTCGGCGGCGTGAACTCCCACTTCCCGAGAGCGTTCAGAGCCGTCGCGACCTTGGAGAGGGTCGCAGGGCGATACGCCTTGCCGCCCAGCTTCGACGCCGGCGTACGCCAGCGGCGACGGGCGCTCTCCGAGACCTGCCAGAGGTGGTCGGGACCCGCGCGATCCGTCGTCCAGGCGGCGGTCGCGCTGCGCTCGGGCTTTGTCTCGTTGACCAACGGCGCGAGAGGATCCGGCCTCAGCCCGTGCAGGCGAGTGCCATGTGCGGTGTCCAGACGCAGTCCGGCATGCTTGGCGCCCGCGAGGATCCAGAGCAGCGCCTCGTCCGACAGACCCTGGACGTCGCCGCCGCCGCCGACGGAGCCGTGCGTCCCCGGGAACCACTTCTCCTGGAAGGGCGCATCCTCGTGGTCGTCGGCGAAGCCCGCCGCCGCGTTGAGGGGGGTGAGATCGCCCAGTGTCGCGACGGGAAAGAGCACGCGGCGCTCGTCGATGGCCACCGCATGCCGAGCGCTCTCGACGAAGTCGTCCACCCCGATGTCGTGGAAGTGGTACTTCCGGTTGAACCATCCGCTCAGCGGCAGACGTTCGGGGATCCCCAACGCACCGACGGTGTCCCAGACCCCGAGATACCGGATGCGCATCGGGGGCGCTGCTCCGGTCACGTAGTCGTCGACGTTCAGGCATCGCCATTCGTCGTCGGCTCCGCCGATGCACACCGACGCCGAATAGCGAGAGCGGAACCGGCGAAGGTCCTCGCTGGCGCCCTCGTCGCCCTTCGTCCGCTTCTCGTAGAGATGCAGCGCCTCGTCGATACGACCGACGTGCAGTCGCTGGAGAGGACCGACGTGCCGCAGGAAGCCCACGAACGTCCGCGCGCTGTACGCTCCACGTGAGAAGCCGAACACGTGGATCTCGTCCCCGACGTCGTAGTTGAACACCAGGAAGCGATACGCCTCGCGGACGTTGTCCATCAGCCCCGTGCCGAACACGCCGCCCCGGACCTGGTCCATCTGGCCCGTGCCGACCCCTTCGTCGTAGTGGATGATCTGGGGGACGCCGTCATGGCCCAGACGCTCGATGCTCGCCGCGGTCAGGACGACGTTGGTCGCCCGGTCGGGCGCGAGCTTGTTCCAGGTGCCGTCGAAGCAGAAGATCAGGCGCTTCATCGTTCGGTTCTCCATCGCGGGTTCATCGTCCGGCCGTCGGTCAGCCGCGCACCAGGGCTGCCAGCTCGACCGCATGATCGACCGTCGCCAGCAGGCCGGCGATCCCGGCGACGAGCGCCTGCTCGTCCTCGATGTCGTCGATCGCGCGTTCGACCGCGGGTATCGCCGCGGACACGGCGCGGGCGCTCCGGGTGATCTCGGCGGTGCGGTCCGTCAGGAGCACCCGCCCCATGGCCGTGACCCGGGCGTTCACCTCGATGATCGCATCCGCGATCGCGGCGACGGCTTCCGGGGTGGTCGCGACGTCGACGCCCTCCTCCAGCCTTCGAACGAGGGCGATCAGTTCCCGATGCGCTCCGTCCAGATCGGGGTTCGTGACCCCCGTGGTTCCGCCAGGTCGATCCGTCATCGCTCGCTTCCCGCCTTCTCGACCGCCAGATAGGTCTGCTCCGTCCGACGCAGGCGGTCGTCCACGTCCGCGAGCACGTCCTTGAAGGGGC
>JAJNQF010000174.1 GCA_021154945.1 Sphingomonas sp. | reverse complement strand
TCGGCTGCTTGGCGGGCGGGGCGGCATTTACGGGGCCGACCCAGGGAGGGGAGTGCGTTGCGCTTTAGCGGCGGTCGAACGCGGCTAGTTCGTAGGCGATCGAGGCTTCGACCAGCCTCTCCCAGAGGTCCGCGATTACCGTGTCGGGCAGCCCCAACTTCACCGCCTCGGCGCGCGCATTCTCGATCACCTGCGTTTTCCGCGCCTCATCCCGCACATGCCCGCGCTCCGGCTTTATCCGCGCGGCGGCGTCCATATACGCAAATCGCCTGGCGAGCAGCGCAACAAGCTCGCGGTCGAGCGCGTCGACGCCTGCGCGGACCTCGGTCATGGTGGTGCAATCGGGCCCGGATAGAATAGTCATCGCTGTCTCTTGCCGACCCTCCCGCACCCTGTCCAGCATGACCGCCGAGCTTGACTCTCACGCACCCCCCGTCTAGGCGCCCGCCTTCGCAATGGCCCTGCACCCCGGTGAAGCGGTGGCCCTGCCTTGTCCGGACCTTTGGGTCTTACGACGACCAGCAGAGCGATACCGGGACCAACGTTGTTTGCATTTGCAAAGGTTATACTATGTCGAAGCGTCAAAGCGCGAAGTACAAGCTCGATCGCCGTATGGGCGAGAATATTTGGGGTCGCCCCAAGTCGCCTGTCAACAAGCGCGAATACGGCCCGGGCCAGCACGGCCAGCGCCGCAAGGGCAAGGTCAGCGATTTCGGTATCCAGCTGCGCGCCAAGCAGAAGCTCAAGGGCTATTATGGCGACGTGACCGAGAAGCAGTTCCGCGCGTGCTATTTCGAAGCCGCACGCATGAAGGGCGATACCAGCCAGAACCTGATCGGCCTGCTCGAGCAGCGCCTCGACATGATCGTCTACCGCGCCAAGTTCGCGCCGACGATCTTCGCGGCACGTCAGATCGTTTCGCACGGCCACATCCGCGTCAACGGCGTGAAGTGCAACATCGCCTCGCGTCGCTGCTTCGTCGGCGACGAGATCACACTGGGTTCGAAGGCGCAGGAAATGGCGCTGGTCATGGAAGCCCAGAGCCTCGCCGAGCGTGAGATCCCCGACTATGTCGCTCCCGACGGCGCCGCCAAGGTCACCTTCACGCGCGTCCCGACGCTCGACGAAGTGCCTTACCCGGTGAAGATGGAGCCAAACCTGGTCGTCGAATTCTACTCGCGTTAAGCCGAGTAAATTCGTCGACCGGTCGGCGTCGCTCGAGCGACGTCCGACGACGTGGCTTTGCCACGGCGCGGTTTGGAACAAAAAAGGGCGGTCCCATTGGGGCCGCCCTTTTTTGTTGCCCCCTTGTCGCTTCGTGGACATGCGGGCCCGGCTTTGCCAGAACGCGCGCAACTCATCGGGGGAATGACCATGCGCGCTGCCATCCTGTCTCTGTTGCTGCTCGGGACCGCCGCGTCCGCGCAGACGTCGCCTGCGATTTCGGTCGAGACGTTGAAGACCGTCACGCAGGTGCTGTCGTCGGACGCGTATGACGGCCGTGCGCCGACCACCCCGGCCGAGGCGAAGACGGTCGCCTATATCGTCGAGCGGATGAAGGCGGCAGGTCTCAAGCCCGGCAACAAGGGCGCGTGGACTCAGGACGTGCCGATGGTCGAGATCACCGCCACGAACGTGCAGCCTTATGTGTTCACCGGCGGCAAGGCGCCCGTCAGCCTCGCCTATCGCACCGACATGGTCGCGGGCACCTACCGCGTCGCACCCAAATCGAGCGTGGCGAACAGCGACGTGGTGTTCGTCGGCTACGGCATCACCGCGCCCGAAAAGGGCTGGGACGATTATGCCGGCGTCGACGTGAAGGGGAAGACGGTCGTCATCCTGATCAACGACGCCGACTGGCAGACGATGTCGCGTGAGGGGCCGTTCGAGGGCCGCGCGATGACGTGGTACGGGCGCTGGCCGTACAAGTTCGAGAACGCGGCCAAGCACGGCGCGGCGGCGGCGATCATCGTCCATGATACCGAGCCGGCGGCGTATCCGTGGGCGGTGGTGCAGTCGTCCTGGACCGGGCCGCAGCTCGAGCTGGACGAGAAGGGCGATCATCTCGACCAGTCGCAGATCGTCGGCTGGATGCAGCGCGCGGCGGCGGAGCGCGTGTTCGCGAGCGCGGGGAAGGATTACGCGACGCTGGCGGCGGCGGCGAAGGTGAAGGGGTTCAAGGCGGTGCCGCTCGGGCTGAAGCTGTCCGGCGGGTTCGACAACACGATCAAGCGGCAGGCGTCGAAGAACGTCATCGGCGTGCTGCCGGGGACGGCTGCGCCCAATGACTACGTGCTGTACTCGGCGCATTGGGATCATCTCGGGCGTTGCGACGCGGTCGATGGCGACGACATCTGCAACGGGGCGGCGGATAACGCGACCGGTGTCGCGGGGCTGGTGGCGCTGGCCGAGGCTCAGGTGAAGGCGGGGCCCGCCAAGCGCTCGATCGCGTTCCTGGCGGTGACGGCGGAGGAGTCGGGGCTGCTCGGGTCGCGCTATTATGCCGAGCATCCGATCTATCCGCTCGCGCATACCGTCGGCGGGGTGAACATGGACGTGCTGAACGTCGACGGGCGGGCGAAGGACTTCGTGCTGACCGGCGCGGGGAAATCCGAGATCGAGGATCTGGTAAAGCCGTTCGTCGCCGCCGAGGGCCGCGTGATCGGCGTCGAGGCGAACCCGGAACGCGGCGGCTATTACCGGTCGGATCACTTCAGCTTTGCCAAGCTGGGCGTGCCGATGCTCGATGGCGGCAGCGGCGAGGACCTCGTCGTCGGCGGGACAGCCGCGGGACATGCCAAGCGCGAGGATTATGTCGCGAATCGCTATCACAAGCCTGCCGACGAATATGATGCGAAGTGGGACTGGTCGGGCGCGGTCGACGACCTGACGATCTATTATGGGATGGGGCGGAAGCTCGCGGACGATACCAGTCTGTGGCCGAACTGGTATAAGACCGCCGAATTCCGCGGCATCCGTGACCGCGATCGCGCAGGAGCCAAGTGAAGTGACGACGACTACCCCCGCCGAATGGGCGCACCACAAGGCCGTCTGGATCGGCTTCCCGAGCCATGCGGACCTGTGGCTGGAGGATCTGGAGCCGGCGCGGGACGAGGTCGTCGCGTTTGCCAAGGCGGTGCATGCCGAGGGGCGGGGCGAGACGGTGATCCTGGTCGCGGCGGACGTCGGCTCGGCGACGACCGCCAAGCGTCTTGCCCCGTTCGCGGACGTGGTGGTCGAGCCGTTCGGCGACATCTGGCTACGCGATACCGCCCCGATCATCGTCGGCGACGGCAGCGCGCGCGACTTCCGGTTCAACGGCTGGGGCGGGAAGTACGACCTGCCTGGCGACGATACGATCGGGCAGCGGCTGGCGGCGAGCCGGCACAAGCGGGTCGAGGCGTGCGACTGGGTGCTTGAAGGTGGCGCGATCGATGGCGACGGTACCGGGACGGTCGTCACGACTCAGCAGTGCCTCCTCAACCGCAATCGGAATCCGTCGCTGAGCAAGGCGGATATCGAGGCTCGGCTTGCGTCGGACCTCGGCTATACCCGCGTGGTGTGGCTGGGCGACGGTCTGGTCAACGACCATACCGACGGCCATGTCGACAACCTCGCGCGGTTCGTCGGCGAGGGGCGCGTGGCGATCCCGAAGGCGACCGACAACGATCCGAACTGGCAGGTGTACCAGAACGCGGCGCGCGATGCCGCCGCGGCCGGGCTGGAGGTCGTGACGATCCCGTCGCCAGGCCGTGTGCTGCGCGACGAGGAGGTCGTGCCGGCGAGCTATATGAACTTCTATATCGGCAATGCCGCGGTGGTGGTGCCGTTGTATGGGACGGAGAACGACGCGGCGGCGGTGGTCGCGATCCAGGCGCTGTTCCCCGACCGCGAGGTGGTCGGACAGCGCGCGGATCACATCCTGACGGGCGGCGGCAGCTTCCACTGCATCTCGCAGCAGATTCCGGGGTAACTTCTGCTCCCCTCCCTGAAAGGGAGGGGCCGGGGGTGGGTCGGCCTGGGGCGGGTGCTTGCGCCAGCCAACAAGCCAACCCACCCCTAACCCCTCCCTTCCAGGGAGGGGTATCCCCGTCTCAGCGGCTCCAGCGGGCCCAGATTGCGGTGGGCAACACCAGCCCGCGCGCTTCTTCGCGGACGCCGAGTTCGCCGACTTCGACCTTGCCCGGCAGGTCCGCGAACACCTGGTTCAGCAACTCCCCGATCGCCAGCGCCGACATCCGGACCGCGTAGACCGTCAGGAACAGGAAGCGCGAATTCTCGTCCAGCAGTTTGCGGCAGTCCGCGATGAGCTTGGGGAGGTCTTCCTCGAGACGCCAGACCTCACCCTCAGGACCACGCCCATATTTCGGCGGATCGAGCAAAATCCCATCATACCGCCGCCCGCGCCGAACCTCGCGTGCGACGAACTTCGCCGCGTCATCCGTCATCCAGCGGATCGGCGCGTCGGCCATGCCCGACAGTTTGGCGTTGGCCTTGGCCGCCTCGACCGACTTCTTCGACGCGTCGACGTGCACCATGCGGACGCCCTTGGTCGCCATCGCCAGCGTGCCGACGCCGGTATAACCGAACAGGTTCATGCATTCGGGCGAGTCGAGCCCCGCGACGCGTTCGCGCATCCAGCTCCACACCGGCGCCATGTCGGGGAAGAAGCCGAGGTGGCGGAACGGGGTGGTCTGCGCGGTGTACGACACCTCGTTCCACTTGAGCGTCCAGCCTTCGCGGGGGACAGGTTCCGAAAATTCCCAGCGGCCGCCGCCGTCCTCGTCCGAGCCGGGGACGAATTCGCCCTGCGCCTGCCAGTCGGTCGAGGCGGGCACCCACATCGCCTGCGGTTCGGGACGGATGAAGCGGAAGCGGCCGTAGCGTTCCAGCTTCTTGCCGTGGCCGGAGTCGATCAGGCCGTAATCCGCCCAGGGCTCGCCGATGAGGGTTTCTAGTTTCATGCCGACGGCTTCGCGCGCTCGGTGATGTAGGCGGTGATCGCCTCGAACGTCGCCGGCAGCGTG
>JAJNQF010000170.1 GCA_021154945.1 Sphingomonas sp. | reverse complement strand
GGGATCAGCACGCGCACATCGGCCCGCGCATGCACCTCGTCCGGCACGCCAGCCCCCTCGCTCCCCATCAGCAGCACGTCGTCCTCGCGAAACTCCGCCACATCCAGCCGCACGGCGCCCTTCGTCGTCAGCAACACGATCCGGCCGGTCACCTGTCCCAGGAACGCGTCCCAATCGACATGCCGCACCACGTCGACCACGCCGACATAGTCCATGCCGGAGCGCGCAACGGCCTTGTCGCTCCAGGTGAATCCCATCGGTTCGATCAGGTCGACGCCGATTCCCATGCACGCGGCGGTGCGCAGGATCGCGCCGACATTTCCGGCGATATCGGGCTGGTAGAGGGCAATACGCATGCCCGATCCCCTAGCGCAGCGGAGCTTCGGGGGTAACCCAAAGCAAAATGCAGTTGGCAAACCGTCGTCCCGCCGTCTATCAGATCGCAGCCTCCGTGGGGACGGTCGGGCGGAATGGGTATGTGGTTTCGCGAAACCGAAAGCCCAGTCGGCCACGAAAAAAATAACGTGCAAGGGCGAGATGAATGGCGACAGTCGACGACATGGTTCCTCCCGGCGAATCGCCAGAGCCGTTTCACGAAGAGGCCCATGACCCTCGCCGCCGTGATTTCATCAATATCGCAGCCGTCTCGTTCGCCGGCGTCGGCGCGGTCGCGATCGTCCTGCCTCTGATCAACCAGATGAACCCGAGCGCCGACGTGCTCGCGCAGTCGACCACCGAGATCGACCTGTCGAAGATCCTCCCCGGCCAGGCGATCAAGACCAGCTTTCGCAAGCAGCCGCTGTTCGTGCGCAACCTGACGCCGAAGGAAATCTCGGAAGCCGACGCGGTCGATATCGCGACGCTGCGCGATCCGCAGACGCTCGAGGAGCGTACCAAGGCGGGCAAGAAGAACTGGCTGATCACGCTGGGCGTCTGCACGCATCTCGGCTGCGTCCCGCTCGGCGCGGGCGAGGGCGAGAACAAGGGGCCGTTCGGCGGCTATTTCTGCCCGTGCCACGGTTCGGCCTACGACACTGCCGCGCGCATCCGCAAAGGCCCCGCACCGACCAACCTCCACGTGCCGGATTACGCCTTCAACTCCGACACCGTCGTCACGGTAGGCTGAGGAAAACGACATGAGCTTTCCCTGGGCCAAGCAATACGAACCGAAGCTGCCGCTGACGCGGTGGCTGGATGAGCGGCTTCCCGTTCCCCGGCTCGTCTACAATTCACTCGGCGGCGGCTATCCCGTCCCGCGCAACCTCAACTATTTCTGGAACTTCGGCGTGCTCGCCGGCGCCGCGCTGGCGATCCAGATCATCACCGGCATCGTGCTGGCGATGCACTACGCCGCCAATGGCGCGGTCGCCTTCGATTCGGTCGAGAGCATCATGCGCGACGTCAACGCGGGCTGGTTCCTGCGCTATGCGCACGCCAACGGCGCATCGATGTTCTTCATCGTCGTCTACACGCACATCTTCCGCGGGCTGTATTATGGCTCGTACAAGGCGCCGCGCGAGATGGTTTGGCTGCTCGGCGTGGTCATCTTCCTGCTGATGATGGCGACCGCGTTCATGGGCTATGTCCTTCCCTGGGGCCAGATGAGCTTCTGGGGCGCGCAGGTCATCACCGGGTTCTTCTCGGCGATCCCGCTAGTCGGCGACACCATCCGCATCTGGCTGTTGGGCGGATTCGCGCCGGACAACGCCGCGCTCAACCGCTTCTTCTCGCTGCATTACCTGCTGCCGTTCGTGATCGCGGGCGTCATCATCCTGCACATCTGGGCGTTGCACATCCCGGGCTCGAACAACCCGACCGGCGTCGACGTGAAGGGCGAGCAGGACACCGTCCCGTTCCACCCCTATTACACCGCCAAGGACGGCTTCGGGCTCGGCATCTTCCTGCTGATCTTCGCCAGCCTGTTGTTCTTCTTCCCGAATTATCTTGGCCACCCGGACAATTACATCCCGGCGAACCCGCTCTCGACGCCCGCGCACATCGTCCCCGAATGGTATTTCTGGCCGTTCTACGCGATCCTGCGCGCCTTCACCGCGGACTTCATCCTGCCGGCCAAGCTGTGGGGCGTGCTGGCGATGTTCGGCTCGATCCTGCTGCTGTTCTTCCTGCCCTGGCTCGACAGCTCGCCGGTCCGTTCGATGAACTACCGTCCCAAGGCGCGGATCGCGTTCTGGGTGCTGGTCGCGGACATCCTGGTGCTCGGCTATTGCGGCGGCGCCCCGGCGAACGCGTTCTACGTGATCCTCAGCCAGATCTGCGCGGCCTATTACTTCGCGCATTTCCTGATCATCCTGCCGATCATCTCGCGCTCCGAGCGTCCGCGGCCGCTGCCCAACTCGATCACCGAGGCCGTTCTGGCCAACCACGGTGGCACCAGCCCGGCCAAGACCGCGCTCGCGACGTCCACGACGTCGCCTGCACCGCACGCCGCGCACTGATACGAACTCGAGGACACACACATGGTTCGTCTCATCGCATCCATCGTCGGCGCGGCCTTCGTGCTGGTGCTCGGCATCGCGCTCTTCGGCAGCGTCGCGGGGGTCATCACCGATCCCGTCGCGCCGACCGCCGAGAGCGTCGCGCACAAGCACCCGAAGGAACTCGAGCTCGCCTCCAACGGCGTGTTCGGCAAGTTCGACCGTCGCCAGCTGCAGCGCGGGTTCCAGGTCTACAAGGAGGTCTGCGCCGCCTGCCACTCGCTGCGGCTCGTGTCGGTCCGCGACCTGCAGAAGATCGGCTATTCGGAGCCCGAGGTTAAGGCGATCGCCAACCAGTGGGTGATCGAGCAGCCGTCGATCAATCCGGAAACGGGTGAAGCGGCAACGCGCAAGAACATCCCGTCGGATCGCTTCCCGTCGCCGTTCGCGAACGAGGTCGCCGCCCGCGCCGCCAACAACAACGCGCTGCCGCCCGATCTCTCGCTGATCACCAAGGCGCGCGAGGAGGGCACTGCGTACGTCCACTCGCTGCTGACCGGCTACACGACACAGCCCGCCGCGCTGCTGAAGGAATTCCCGGACATCAAGACGCCCGAGGGTCTCCACTACAACCCGTATTTCGCGAACCTCAACATCGCGATGCCGCCGCCGCTGACTTCGGATGGTCAGGTGACCTATGCGGACGGCACCAAGCCGACGATCGACCAGATGTCGACCGACGTTTCCGCGTTCCTGACCTGGACCGCCGAGCCCAATCTGGAGGCGCGCCACGCCGCCGGATTCGCGTCGATCATCTTCATCCTGATCTTCTGCGGCCTCGCCTGGGGCGCGTACCAGAACGTCTGGCGCGACGTTAAGCATTGATGGCGGCCGGGCTCCCGCGGTAAGGGCGCACGGATAGAGGGAGCGGCGGACGGGTGATAAGCCCGATCCGCCGCTTTCGTTTCGGCCGGGGCGCAGCGTCGCGTCTCGGCCCATCCGCCGCCGTCGTGCGGAACGAAGGGAACGATCCATGTCCGATTTCGCCGAGCAGAATGCCGACCTCAAGGCCCTGATCCGCACCATCCCGGACTTCCCCAAGCCCGGCATCCAGTTCCGCGACATCACGACGCTGTTGCTCGACCCCCACGGCTGGGCGACCGCGATCGAACGCATGGTCGCGGCAGTTTCCGGCCCCGTCGACCTGATCGCCGGCATCGAAGCCCGCGGCTTCCTGTTCGCCGCAGCCCTCGCCGCACCGCTCAAGGCCGGCGTCCTGCTGATCCGCAAGGACGGCAAGCTTCCCGGCGCCACGATCGCCGAAGATTACGCGCTCGAATACGGCACCGACCGCATCGCGATCCACGCCGACGCCTTCGCCCCCGGCGCGCGCGTCCTGCTGGTCGACGACCTGATCGCCACCGGCGGCACCGCCCGCGCCGCCGTCCGCCTGCTTCACAAGGCCGGCGCGATCGTCACGCAGGCGCAGTTCCTAGTCGATCTCCCCGAGCTAGGCGGCGCAGACGCCCTACGCTCAGACGGCATCGAGGCCTCGGCCCTGATCCACTTCCCCGGCCACTGATCGCACTCGGCGAACCCGCCGCGCGCCCATCCTCGCCGCATGCCTCCCGCCGTAAGGCAGTCGTACGCCGCCAACTAAAGCACCCCCCCGGCGAAGGCCGGGGCCCAATTGGGGAACGTCGCCAACGGAGGACGCCTCGCCGTTACCTCA
>JAJNQF010000160.1 GCA_021154945.1 Sphingomonas sp. | reverse complement strand
TCGACCTGTTGATGACGTTGCGTGAAGCCGGTTGCGAGATCCATTCGCTGGTCGATTTCGAGGCGGTGGTGGCGGGGTATGAAGACGTCGTCGACGCGTGGGTCCGTCGCGCCGCAGGGCAGATCGCACCGATCATCAACTGGGGACTCGCGTGGATCGATCCGGGCGACTTCGTGATCTCAAGCCCGTTGCCCAACAGCATCCTGCGTGCGCTGGTCGAGCACATCGATTTCGGCGCGATGCACATCGGCGATCATGTCAGCGGCGTGCCGATCATATCGGTGTCCACGCTGGAGGGTGCCGCGGCGACGATCGGCGCGGCGTTGCTGCCGATCCATGCGACGGCGGTGGCGTAGGTCTTTGCAGGAATTTGCCGACCACCACGTCGGCGCATCTAGACGAAGTTCTACTCGGCGAAGCATTTTTCCATATGCGCGATGCGGGCGGCGCCGTCTTCGTGCGAGGCATCGCGTGGAAACTGGCGCATCGACCCGTTCAGCCTGGTCAGCTCGACGCGCGACAGCCAGCCCTGGATCTTGCCTTGCTGGACCGCCCAGCAATCCGCAGCGGCCTCGCCAGGTCCGAAGATCTGGTGGGCGCACTCATGCGTGTACCAGAAGAGTTGCTGCGCGCGAGGCAAGTCGAGGACCCGCGGATGAAGGTATATCCGGCCCCGGTATGCGGCTGCGATATCGTTGATCGGCTGGATCATCGTATCGACGGGTCCGCATGTCGCGCGGTAACCTGCAAGGAGCAGGGCGCCGGGCAATATGAGAGTCTGAGCCGCAGCAGGGTGGGGAGCGAATGCCAGTATCGCGGCCGCAACGCATGCAAAAAGATTTTTGACCATGACTATCCCCGCCCCGCCGTGAGCGAGGACTTCCAGAATTGAAATTCGAGGGGGTGCGCGGCGGCGGTGCTACCCGACCGACAGAACGAGGACCCCGACCCAGAACAACACCGAGATCGGCAGCGCGAATAAAATGCCGCGGATCACGGGAAAACGGGGTGTCGATGCCTTGGGTTCACGTCGAGGCCTGGGATCTACGCTATCGCCGATTTTGATCGAGGCGACGCCGGAGACGGCGGTGACCGCAGCGACGTCGACATAGGCAGTATGTAGAGCATGGGGTGTCGGTCCCGCGCCCGCCATAAATCCCGGTTGCATGATGGTTCTCCGCCGATGTCGGTCTAGGCACGTCATCCGTGGCTCTCGCCGGCAGCGGAGCATGGATGTTCCCGAACTCTTCGGCCTGGTGCGACTTATGCGCATCCCAATGGGCGGGGTGGTGGCGAAAATTCGCTCAACCGAGCCTAACCTGTGTTGGTCGTACTTGATAAACGTAGGTGAGAGTATAAAGATGCATCAATAAAAAATATAAACATAGGATAAGGATGCTGCTATTGGTTTAGTAAGGGGGCTGATGATCAGAGTTACGCAACCATGGCCGAATTCCTAGATACTGGCGCTTGGCCGACCGATAAATCCGAGAACACGTCGCTGATGTCGGCTCCATTGTCGGCGCTCGATCTCCGTGATGGCCAGATGGAGGCGTTGGCCCGGTCCGACTCCGCCGTGCGCGTTCGAGAGCGGATCGCCCATTATGCCGGCGCCGTCCGGATCCCCGCCAACGGCGTCGAACTCTATGTCGTCCGCAATTTCCTCTCGCTTGGCGAATGCGCCGCGCTGATCCGCCTGATCGACGCCAATCGCGTGCCGTCGCCCGTGGTCTCCGACGATCCCGTACCGTCGTATCGGACGAGCGAGACCTGCTATCTCTATCCCGGACCCGACGCGGTAACGGCCGTCGAGAGCAAGCTCGACGATCTGACCGGTCTCGATCCGATCTTCGGCGAGGCCTTGCAGGGCCAGCGCTATGCGGTCGGACAAGAGTTCAAGCCGCACCATGATTTCTTCGATACCGGGCAGCATTACTGGCGAAACCAGGTGCCGATCGGCGGACAGCGGACCTGGTCGGCGATGACCTTCCTCAACGAACCGTCCTTGGGCGGTCGCACGAACTTTCCGACCGCGGGCGTGATGATCGCACCGAAGGCGGGCAATCTGGTGATCTGGAACAACATGGATGCGCTGGGGCGGCCGAACCCCGGGTCGTTGCACCAGGGCATGCCGGTCGAGCAGGGCGTCAAATACGTGCTGACGAAATGGTATCGCGAGCGGCCGTGGTGCCGGTGAGGTAGAGGCCCGGACGGGGCGGGGTTTCACTAGACTTGGCTGAGAGGTGCTGGGGGGACGGGGCGCGATAATTTTTGTTCCGTGTCCTCCCCCTCCGTCTGGCAAGTGCCAGCCGCCTCCTCCTGGTGGGGGAGGATTTCTTTGTCTGTCAGCCCGGTACGGCGAACACGCTTCGCAACGGCTTCGTCTCCGGCAGGATGTAGACGATCCCTACGGTGCCGGTGAATAACGGTTTCACCACCCCGTCGTAAAACCCCGGCGGCACGTTTACGCAGCCATAGGAAATCCGGTTGTCGCTGGGCGTGGGCGACGCGAGCCGGCCGGCGCGATCGTCGACGCGGCGTCCCTTGATCACACGGTGCATCGACAGCGCGGCGTCATAGTCGATCCACAGGATGTCCTGTTCGAAATCACGACCGAGCGAGGCCTTGAACCGACCCGCGGGGGTCGTGCGTTCGGACGGCGTGATCGTCGCGAGCTTGCGCTGGCCGATGCCGGGTACGCTCGCATCGCCGCGCGCCATGCCGAGCAAGGCTGGTGCCGTACCGCGCAATCCACCGGTGGCGTCGAACGCGAAGACCACGGCGTTCACCTTGTCGATGACGATGAACGGCAGGCCCTGATTATCGTGCGACGCGGCAACCCAGTCCGCGGTGTCGCGCGCATCGTTCGAAACCGCCTCGGTCCCGAACCGTCCGACGGGTTCGGCTCGTACGGCCTGCGCCACGCCTGGGGAGGTCGTCGCGAGCGCAACGAGTCCCGTTATCAGCGTACCGCGCCATCGCCGTCCGACCCTGTCCCGCCCGACCACTTTAATGGCGCGCCTGCTTGCGTGGATAGTCGGGGACGGCCGGCGTGTTCGGCGGGGTCGGTTGCACGAAGGGACGATCGAGTGTCGGCTGCACGGCCTGCGGCGTGCCCGGGGTCTCGACGACGACCGTACCCGGACGTATCGGCGGCGGGAATGCCACGCCACCCTCGACGACCTCGATCGGCGGTGGCGATGGCACGCGGACCATCACAGGCGGAACGTCCAGGATCGGGCGTGCCGCGGTCGGGAGGTTTGGCACAGGTGTCGGTGTGACGATGACTGGCGGCGTGGGCGTGGGCGCCGGTGACGGTGCTGGTGCCGGGGCGGGTGCCGGCGCTGGTGCGGGAGCGGGAGCGGGAGCGGGAGCGGGAGCCGGAGCGGGTGCTGGCGCCGGAGCGGGTGCTGGCGCCGGAGCCGGAGCGGGTGCTGGCGCCGGAGCGGGTGCTGGCGCCGGAGCGGGTGCTGGCGCTGGCGCCGGAGCTGGCGCTGGTGCCGGAGCGGGTGCTGGCGCTGGCGCCGGAGCTGGAGCTGGCGCTGGAGCGGGCGCCGGAGCTGGTGCTGGAGCGGGCGCTGGAGCCGGAGCAGGCGCCGGTGCGGGAGCAGGCGCCGGAGCAGCCGTAATCGTTCCGGTCGTCCGGAACCCGGCGACGCAGCACGAACTCGCCAGCGCATATTGGTCCGCGTTCGCGCCGGT
>JAJNQF010000137.1 GCA_021154945.1 Sphingomonas sp. | reverse complement strand
CGATTTCGCGTCGGCGCTGTCGGTGTCGACCGATCCGGGATCGGCCGCAGCGGCGTTCGCCAAGATGGACTCGGCCAATATGGAATCGATTGTCATCTTGCACCGCCCCCCTCGGTACCTGATCGCAGGCCTGTGCCCTTTGGGGAAGCGATAGCATGATTTCGGATACCGCGCCTAAGGCGATGTTCGCGCGTAAGGCGACTTGGGTAAACTAAGAGCGAGCGATAGCTGTCGAGCCGGCGTGCTACCTCAAGTTATACGCAGGCCGCCCGCGAGCGCCTCGACGAACGCATCGACCTTCGGATTAAGCTGGCGACTTCGCGGCCAGACGAGGTGCAGCGGCAGTCCGGCAGTCGCGTGGCCGGGCAGTATCTCGACCAGCTCGCCACAGTGGAGCTCGTCGCGGATCAGCCATGTCGCGAGCTGCACGATGCCGAACCCGGCGCGGACCGCACCGACCTGCGCCTCGGCGCTACCTAGCGTCATGCGACCGGTCATCGTCCGCTGCTCGACGGTGCCGCCATCATAGCCGAAGCGCCAGTCGATCGTGCTGCCGTCGCCGCGACCGTACAGGATGCAGTCGTGCTCGGCGAGCGCCTCGACCGATACCGGCGTGCCACAGCGCGCGAGATAGTCGGGGGCGGCGCAGAAGACGAGGTGCTCGTGACCGAGCGCGCGGCGGCCTAGCCCGTTGCCGCCAACGTCGGACGCGCTGATCCGGACGGCAACGTCGACACCCTCTTCGATCAAATCGACGAACCGGTCGTTGAAGCTGATCTCAGGGCGAAGGTTCGGGTGGCGGCGGCAGAAGTCCAGCAGCACGGGCATCACCTGGATCCGCCCGAACGCCACCGGCACGTTGATCTTCAGCCGACCGACCGGCTCGGTCTTGTGCGCCGCCAGCACCGCCTCCGCGTCGCCCAGTTCTGCCAGCACGCGCACGCAGGTGGAATAGAACGCCGCGCCCTGATCCGTCAGCGCCAGCCGGCGCGTGGTCCGCTCGAATAGCCGGCTGCCGAGCCGCGCCTCGAGCCGGGCGACGCCCTTGCTGATCGCCGAACTGGTCAGGTTCAGGCGCTCGGCGGCGGCGGTGAAGCTGCCGGTATCGGCGGAGACGACGAACGCCTCGATGCCCTTCAGGCGTTCGGATGGGATCATGGGACTAAAGTATTGCGGAATATCCGTCGCGACAATGCGGAATTAATGCCGCAAGCGTGAATTTCGATCGCTCTTATGTAGGCGAGCTTCAACAGGAGTTTCGCCGATGCCCGTTTCCGTCCAGCACCCGCCCACCCGATCGAGCGAAGTCGCCGCGCCGGGCAATGGCCTGGCCGTCCTCTTGCTGGCGGTCTCCGCGTTCGTGATCGTCACGACCGAGTTCATCATCGTCGGTCTGTTGCCCAGCCTGTCGCGCGATCTCGGGATCTCGATTTCCGCCGCGGGACAGCTGGTAACGCTGTTCGCCTTCACCGTGATGCTGTTCGGCCCGGTGCTGACCGCGATGCTCTCGCATTTCGAGCGCAAGCGGTTGTTCGTCGTGATCCTGCTGATCTTCGCTGGCTCGAACGCTTTGGCCGCCGCCGCGCCGGACATCTGGGTGCTGGGGCTCGGACGCTTCCTGCCCGCGCTCGCGCTGCCGGTGTTCTGGGGCACCGCGAGCGAGACTGCCGGCGAGTTGGCCGGACCCGAAAAGGCCGGCAAGGCGGTCGCCAACGTCTATCTCGGGATTTCCGGCGCGATGGTATTCGGCATTCCGCTCGGTACGCTCGCATCGAATGCGTTCGGCTGGCGCGGGACGTTCTGGGGGCTGTCCGGCCTGTCGCTGGTGATGGCGGTGCTGCTGCTCGCGGTCATGCCGACGCTCGCACGGCCGAAGCGCGTCCGCCTCGCGGACCAGGCCCGCATCCTCAAGGATCCGTTCTTCCTCGGTAACGTCGTGCTGTCGGTAGTCGTGTTCACCGCGATGTTCACTGCCTACACCTATCTCGCCGACACGCTCGAGCACATCGCGCTGATCCCGGTGGGTCAAGTCGGCTGGTGGCTGATGGGCTTCGGGATCGTCGGTCTGGCGGGCAATTGGCTGGGCGGGTATTTCGTCGCGCGCAATCCGCTGAACGTGACGCTGATCGCGCTGCTGGTACTGGCCCTCGGCATCGCCGCGACCACGCCGCTGGCGCTCCATCACGGCTGGCTGGTCGTCGCGCTGGCGGTCTGGGGTCTCGCCAACACCGCGCTGTATCCGATCTGCCAGGTGCGCGTGATGCAGTCAGCGACGCATGCGCAGGCGCTTGCGGGCACGCTCAACGTCTCGATGGCGAATGCGGGGATCGGCCTCGGCGCGGTGATCGGCGGCGCGGTGATCCAGCATTGGGGGCTCGCCACGATCGGCTATGTCGCCGCCTTCATCGCGCTGGTCGGCGCGGCGATGATCCCGTTCGTCGCGCGCCTCAAGGCGAAGGGGGCGGACGCGTGATCGCGCCCATTGCGATCGCACCCGATCTGGCCGGGCACCCTGCCTATGCGCGGGTGTTCCAGCCCGGGCAGCTGACGATCGGCTTCATTGCCCCGCTGGAGGGATATCCGACCGCACCCTGGCCGACGCTGGCGCGACATGAGGAGATGGTCGCGCTGGTCGATGCGGCCGGGTTCGCCGCGATCTGGCTGCGCGACGTGCCGTTCTACGATCCCGGTTTCGGTGACGTCGGCCAGATCATCGATCCGATGGTGTATGCGGGTTGGCTCGCCGGCAAGACGCGCAACGTCGCGATCGGCACGGCTGGCATCGTCCTGCCGTTGCGTGATCCGCTGGCGGTCGCCAAACAGGCGACGAGCATCGACCAGCTGTCTGGCGGGCGCTTTCTGCTCGGCCTGTCGACCGGCGATCGTCCGTCCGAGTTCAAGGCGTTCGGTCGCGATATCGATACGCGCGCCGAGCGGTACCGCGATGCGCTTGCGATCATCAAGGCGACGACCGAACAGGCGTTCGCGACGCATCGCTCGACGCAGCACGGCGAACTCGACGGCTCGCTCGACCTGATACCCAAGCCGGTCGGCCCGCGATTGCCGATCCTGGCGATCGGCCGGGCCGGGCAGACGCTCGACTGGATCGGGGAGAATGCCGACGGCTGGATCTGGCATCTCAGCGATCCCGCGCGCTTGCCCGATGTGATTTTCCGGTGGCAGCAGGCGACCGCGACCCAGGCGTTCAAGCCGTACGGCTATGGCGCGATGTTCGATCTGCTCGCGGACCCGACCGCGCCGTTGCAGTTCGCGCGCGGCGGCATTCGCAGCGGCCGCAACGCGCTGATCGAGATGTGGAAACGTCAGCGCGACGAGGGCGTGAACCATGTCGCGCTCAATCCCAAGCCGTTGCAGCGGCCGTTCGCGGAGGTCGCCGACGAACTCGCGACGCATGTCCTGCCGCATTTCCCGACGGTCGCCTCTACGATCGCACCACCGCGCGCGACCCCTGATCCGGCTTTCTGAACCCCGTCCTTCCGAAACCCGCTTTCCTGAACATAGCCCCGGCTTCGGCCGTTACCGACACGCGTCCAAGGATCATCCCATGACCAAGATCTCAATCACCGACGACTATGCCGAGCGCGACGCCAGCATCGCGATCAATTCCTACACCACCGTCCTGCGCCGCCCGAGCGTCCCGCACGAGGTGTTCGCGACCTATTGGCGCGACGTCCACGGTCCGCTCTGTTCGCGTATTCCGGGGCTCGGCTGGTACGTCCAGAATCATTTCGACCGTGAGCAGGACGCGCATCTCTGGCCCGCGATCGATGGCATCGCGCCGTTCGACGACTATGTGCTCGATGGTGGCGTGGAGATCGGCTTCGCAACGCAGGCCGACCAGGACGCGTTCGACGACGCATGCCCGATCCTGTTCGCCGACGAACAGAATATGTTCGCGGCGACGATCGCCTACGCCTTGCCGACGGGATCGACCACGTTCGTCGACCGCGTCGCGGACCCGATCCCGAACGAGGATGACGGGCTGGACCGCATCCACGTTCACTTCGGCGCCGGTAAGACCGATCCAGCCAGGTTCGCGACGTTCATGCACAGGTTCGCCGATACGCTCGCCGGCGATCTGGCGGTACTTAAGGTCCGGCTCCACCAGCCCGACCGCTACGACAACGCCAATCCCGCACCGCCAGCGCCCAATGTCGGCCACGAAGTGCCGCCCGAACGCGCGCAGGTCGCGATCCTCGAACTCGCCTTCGAAACGCCGCTGACGCGCCGTCAGTTCTTTGCGTCGGCGCTGTTCCAGAACACTATCGAGGATCAGAAGGCGCATATCGGTTATGTCGCGGCGTTCGCCGTCAGCGGCGTCTACACCTATGTCCGAGACAAGACGCTCACGACCGCCGGCCTGCGCGGCAGCCGTCCGGCGCAGCTGATCGAACGCCTCGGTGCCGCCAATCAGATCGCTGCCGAC
>JAJNQF010000132.1 GCA_021154945.1 Sphingomonas sp. | reverse complement strand
GGGGAGGTGAGGCAAACCTCCGTTGCGTCTCCTCCCCCTCCGTCAGGCAAGTGCCAGCCACCTCCCCCTGGCGGGGGAGGATCGGTGGGGCCTGGCTATCACGCCATCGCAGCAATCAACCGCCCGACATCGACCGTCGCGAACGACGCGAAATTGTCCGCCACCCCGAACGGCAGCAACAGCGTGCGGTCATGGACGATCCCGCCACAGCTGTAGACGACGTTCGGCACATATCCGTCGCGTTCCTTCGGGCTCGGCACGATCAGCGGCTCCATCATCCGCGCGAGCAGCTTGGTCGGATCGTCCCGATCGAGCAGGCATGCACCGACGCAGTAATTGCGGACGCTGCCGACGCCGTGGGTCAGCACCAGCCAGCCTTCGTCGATCTCGATCGGTGAACCGCAATTGCCCATCTGGATGAACTCCCACGGCCATTTCGGCTCTACGATCTTGGTGCCGCCCTCCCAGGTCAGCAGATCGTCAGAGCTGAGGAACCAGATGTTCTCGTTGTCCTGCCGCCCGAGCATCGCGAAGCGCCCGTCGATCTTGCGCGGGAACAGCGCCATCCCCTTGGTGGCCGCGACCGCGCCGCGCATCGGCTGCATCTCGAACGTCTTGAAGTCCTCGCCCCGCAGCAGTTCGCAGCGCGTTTCGGACCCGCTGAACGCGGTATAGGTGCCGAGATACTGGACCTCGCCGGCATCCTCGAACCGGACGAGCCGCAGATCCTCGATCCCCTGGCGCTGACTCGGCAGGATCGGGAAGATCACGGTTTCCGACAGTTCGCGACTATTGCCGCATTGCAGGCGGGTCGGGCCGCCATCGGTCGCGCCCTGGTCCGACGGCTCGATCCGCGGCGCCACGGCGGTCTGGCTGGCGGGATCGACCGAAAAGCCATCCTGCGGCGACCAGCGGCCGGTGCGGAACGTGACCGACGACACGTGACCCTCGCCGATCCCGCGCAGCGACAGGATGAAGCGGAGACCGTCGTCGGGCGCGCCGGTCTGGTCGGGATGCAGCACCATGCTCGGGTTGAACAGCGCGGCGGCCTCGAACGAATATTCCCCGCTCAGATACGCGCCGATCAGAACCTGTTGGTCGCGCGTGATCGTGCGGGTGTCGTGCACCACCGCCATGACCTCGCCGAAACGGTGGAGCAGCAGGTCGTCGACGTCGCGGTGGCGCTCGTCCAGCGATGCGGTGACGCGCTCGCGTTCGGCGTGAAGTTCGTCGTGCGTCAGCGACAGCACGCGGTCGATCACGCGCTCGGCACGGGGATGGCCGGCGATCTTGAACGGCCCGGGATATTCGATGTTGAAGGGGCGGATCACGGTCCGCGACGGATCGGGGCGCAGCTGGATGTTGGAGAAGGTGACGAGATCGGCTTCGGCCATGATCGGCTCCACTGTGGCGGCGAGACACGGGGCGACGACACCGCGCTCGGGTCCGCCATGAACGCCGAAACCGCCGGCATGGCTACATGAAAACGGCGTCACGCGGGCGGTGTCGGCGGCAGCGGCAATTTGGTTGAAATACGGTGGACAAGTTTGACGGCCAGATCGCGGGTTCGATCTTTCGGCGATCGAGGCGGACGGGGGCAGGCGTTGGAGATGCAGACATCAGGTGCGCGAACGCGACCATCGGACGCCTGCGCGCTCGGCCGTCACACGCCGCGATCGCGGCACCGCGACATCAAGGACGAGCCGATCCAGCGCTCGGCCTGCCGGCGGTGCGGCGCGACGATCGTCAAGTCTGCGGTCAGTCGCCGATGGATCGTTTCCGGATTGCTCGGCTGAGCCGGCGACCGCATCAACACGAGGGGACTATCATCATGAAGACGACGAGATGGGCGGGGCCGTTGATGGGCGCCGCGGTGCTGGCGGTATCGATGCCGGCGTGTGCGCAGGACCATGGCGGCGGTCGAGGCCCCGGTCCGACGCCGGCGATGATCGCCCAGATGCAGGCGCGTGAGGCAGACGATACCGCCCTGCTGCTGAACCTGCGGGCGGATCAACGCCCGGCCCTGATGGCATTCCTGGCTTCGATGATGCCGCCCCCGCCGCCATGGCGTGAGCCGATGCACGGTGCGCCGGGGCAGGACGGGCCGAAGACGATGCCGCCAACCGATGGATTCGCCCAGCAGCTCGACCGGATGACGCAGGATGCGGCACGGCGCTCGGCCGAGGATACGAAGCGCATCGCTGCCGCACGCACGTTCTACGATTCGCTCGATCCGACCCAGCGTCGCGCGTTCGAGGCGCTGATACGGGTGCGGCACGGCAGGGGGCCGGGGTTCGGTCCGATGGGGCCGGGTCCGATGGGGCCGGGTCCGATGGTTCCGGGTCCGATGGGCGCGGGGCCGATGGGAATGGGCGGGATGGGGCCGCGACCACCGCGACCTTGATCCGGCGAGCGTGACCGCACCATCGCGGCGCTCGCCCAAGTCGTTCCGGTCAATACCGGAGCGACGAGGGCAAGTGTCGGCGACCGTGGTCATCGGCAACCGGGGCTACGTCAGGGCTCGCGCGGTTCAGGTGGCGGGACGACCGGCAGGTCCGAGCCGTTCCGCCACGTCTCGCCACCGGCGCGTGGCAGTTCGCCGCGGGTCAGCGCACCGTCTCGGTTGCGATCGAGCGCCGCGAACCGCGTCGTCGCCGCCTTGGCGAACTCGCCTAGATCGATTCCCCGGTTGAGATTGACGTCCGCCGCGATCACCGGCTCCGGCAGGTCGAAAAATCCGAAGCGGGCCGCGCCGAGACGCTCTTGGACGACAGCGCTCTTCTTGCCGTCGCCGTCGCCGCTGCCGAACTGCATACCCTGGCCGCCAGCTCCACCACCGCCGGGACCGCCGCCGCCGGGGCCGCGTCCGCCGCCGCGTCCACCGCGCTGCCGGCCGCCTTCGGGCCCGGGGCCGCGTCCGCCCGACGCGACGCGGATCTCGGGGACCAGGACGTTTTCATAGAAAGCGATGTCCTCGGGATCGATCTCGCCGTCCTTGCTGCGATCGAGCACCGCGAAGAACCGTGTGGCGTCGTGCTGAAATTCGGCCAGCGTGATCCGTCCGTCGCCATCGGCATCCGCGCCGGTAAACCAAAGATCCTGTGCCGCCCCCGCGCGCGCCGATGCGCGGAACGGCTCGCCCATCGGACTGATGAAAAGCTGGCCCCTACCACGCTCTGGACCATGATGCGGACCATGACCGGACGCGCCGCCCGATCCGCCATGCCGCGAACCCTGCGTGGCGCATCCCGCCAACATAGCGGCGACGCCGATCATTAGGACGATACGCATGCAAAACTCCCTGCTGCCGGATCGTGCGTCAGACACGCCGATCATTGCCGCGACGTGTCCGGCTCAGGCAGCTCGCTCAGACTGCCCGCTCAGACTGGGAGCGTCACCACCGCGACGAGTCCGCCGCCGGGCCGGTTGGCGATGGTCGCGTCGCCGCCATGCCCGCGGGCCACCGCGCGGACGCTGGCGAGGCCAAGCCCGCTGCCGCCGGTATCGCGGTTGCGCGATTGTTCGGCGCGGAAGAAGGGCTCGAACGCGCGCGCCAGGTCCTGCGGCGTCATGCCGGGGCCGGTGTCCGACACTTCGATGATCGCAAGGCCGCGCTCGCGACGAAGCTGCACATCGGCATGGCCGGTATATTTGACCGCGTTGCCGACCAGGTTGGCGAGCACCGCCTTCAACGATGGCGCATCGCCCTCCATCGTCAGCGCCGCGCCCGGGCGCAGGACGACGGATTCGCCACGATCGGCAAAATCGTCGGTGACGCTCTCGGCGAGCGATCGCAGGTCGAGCCGCTGCCGGCGGACGTGGCGGGTCATGTCCCGGACGAACGCCATGGCGGAGCCGATCCGCTGGCTCATCTCCTGGATATCGCCTTCGCTCGAGGCGCGAATGTCGTCGGGCGCCTTTTCCAGCCGCAGCGACAGCCGCATCAACGGGGTCCGCAAATCGTGCGCGACGGCCGCGATCAGCGTCGTCCGGTCCTCGACATATCGGTTCAGCCGCTCCTGCATGAGGTTGAAGGCGCTCGCGGCCTCGGCGATCTCCGGTGGGCCCGACACGCGCAGCGGGTCGGTGCGCGGATCGCGACCGAGCCGTTCCGCAGCCGCAGCGAACAGGCCGATCGGCTTGGCGACGCGTCGTGCCAAGGCCCAGGCGATCGGCGCGGCGACCGCCATCGCGACGAGGAACCACAGGATGATCCGCATCCGCCACGGCCCGATCGTGCTGCGCGCCGGGCGTATCACCAGCCACCGCCCGTTCGGCGCCTCGATCGAGACGACGAACGGGCCGAACAGCGCGTTGTCGAACGACGGGGGCGGGGGTTGTCGGCGACCCATGCTCATCGGCAGCGGTGGACGAAGCGCACCGGCGAACATCGGCATCGCCGAGCGTTCGGTATCCACCGTCACCTTGTTGCGGGCCAGCCCGAGATCGGTCGCGATCGAGGCGGCCAGCCGGCTGTCGCGCGGATTGTCACTCGGCCGGGGTGGCCCGGACGACAGCTCCGCCTTGAGCAATCCACCCGGATCATGCCCGGTTCGCGCGACCGCGGCGACGCGGTTGGTGGTGAAGATCACCGGCATCGGCGGCGGGATCAGCAGCACGACCGCGAAGTTCAGAACCTGGACCAGCATGACCGTGCCGAGCATCAGCGCGAAGATGCGCAGGAACAGCGGCCAAGGACGCTGCATGCTGTTCTTCACCGGAGGAGTTCCGGGCGGCGTCAGCAGTGTCGTCACTGGCGCGCGACGCGGGGCACGAAGAAATAGCCTTCGTTGCGGATCGTCCGGATGATCTCGTCGCCGCGCGACCGTAGCTTGCGCCGCAACCGGCTGACCTGGACGTCGATCGCGCGATCGAACGCTTCGGTATCGGGGCCGCGCGCCGCCTCCAGTAGCGCATCGCGCGCCAGCACGCGGCGCGGCCGCTCGACGAACGCACGCAGTACCGCGAACCCGCCATCGGTCAGGTCGATCAGCGTGCCCTCGGGATCGAACAGTTCGTGCGCGGCGAAGTCGACCCGCCAGCCGAGAAAGCCGAACGATCGGCTCTCGCCCGCATCCTGGATCTCGCGTGCGCGCAACGCGGCGCGGACGGTCGCGAGGATTTCGCGGGGGCTGCACGGCTTGGACAGGTAATGGCTCGCCCCGATCTCCAGCCCCAGGATCCGATCGGGTTCGTCGCCCAGCGCGCTCAGCAGCACGACCGGCGGCGCGCCGACGCCCGCCAACCGACGGCAGACGGACAGGCCGTCTTCGCCGGGCATCATGACGTCGAGCAGGATCAGCGATACGCTGCGCCGCGCCAGAACGGCATCCATGTCACGCGCATTCGTGGCGGTTTCGACCTGATAGCCGTGCATGCCGAGGCTCTCGGCGAGCAGGGTGCGGATCATCTGGTCGTCGTCGACCACCAGCAACACGGGTTTGGCCGCATCGGGAAGAACGGAATTGGGATACATGGCGCGATCCTAATCCGGGCATGTGTTCGGTATGTTTCTGCGCCCGGTGCCCGTAGGCAGGGATGCTATGCGTCCTGGGCGAGCGTGAAAAGCCATGGCTTGGCTCGGCGCGCACCTTCACGAGGTGCGGGACCGCGTCGCCGGATTACCCGTCGAGCGTGGTCGTCGACGGGTGATGCTTGTCGAGGTGGCGCTTGATGATCCGCAGGTTCCGCGTGTTCGAGCGGAAGAAGAAATCGGGCACCGCGCCGACGAACGGGATCATGCCCAGCGCCCAGTCGACGCCGACATTGCCGAACATCCGCGCCATCTGAAGCTTCGACATGCCGATGTTGCGCGCTTCCCAGACCATCCAGCCGCCGACCGCGGCAGCGATCGTGCTGCCGGCGAACGGGATGAGGTCGAGCACGACGTCCATGCCGACCTTGCGATTGGTACCGGGGATGACGAACAGCCCCTCCATCACGCGCTCCATCGCCTCGACGCGGCGGCGGACGGACAGCGCGTCCTTGCCCATCGGCAGGGTTTCCAGGATCGAGCCGGAGGCGATGCGGGTGACGCGTGGGTTCATGGCCATTAGTTGGTATCGGCGCGCAGCCGGTTCAACGGGTGCCACGCGCGCGGGTTCGCCTGCCATTGCCGCAGCCGCGGCGACACCAGCGACCAGCGCAGCGGCCGGGCGAGGGGGATGAAGGCGACGTCCTCGTTCAGCGCCGCATCCGCCGCCGCGATCCGCGCCGCGCGCTCGACCAGCGTGGGTGCCTCGCGCGCCGCTTCGAGCGCGGCCTGCGCCACGTCGCCGCACACCACGCATGCGGTCGCCAGATACCAGCGCGCACTGTCATAGGGCGCGACCGCATCGACCAGCTTCAGGTCTGCGGCATCGCGCATGCCGACGCGGATCGGCGTGATCCCGACCGCGATCAGCGATGCGGCGACCTGCGCATAGAGGAGGGTGGCGCCGGGCCCCGCCGGCAGCGCAATCCGCAATGCGATCGGTCCACCAGTCCAGGCCGCGACCCTCTGCCGGGCTGCGGCGCGGCGTTCGTCCTGCGTCAGCAGCGTCCAGGCGGGCACCTGTGGCAGCGCGGCGGAATCGAGGATGTCGGGCAGAATCCGGTCGGCAGGATCCCAGGCGGGTGCGATCGCCGCGGTCAGCGCCGTGCGATCGATCGCCTCGGCCACCGCGGCGCGGTTGGCAGGGTCGGCAAGGAACCCGTCGCGGCGAACGATCGCGAGTCCGAACAGGCCGACCGCGGGGTCGACGCGAACATTGCCCGCGGCGATGTCTGTCGTCGCCAGCAGCGGCCAGTCGATGAAACTGCCGCCGCTGACGAGATCGGAGTCGCGATTGGCGAACCGCGCGATCGCGCGCGCGGCGCGTTCGCCGATCAACCGGACGTCCTCCTCGGGCTTGGCCTCGCGCTGGTCGTCGGGGTCGGCCTGGTTCGGATCGAAGGCGGGACGCAACAATGGCGCACGGCCACGGCGCAGGACGCGAAACGGACCGCTCCCGCCCGAGGGGCGCAGGCGGAGCAATGCCAGCTCGGGTTGCGCGAACAGCTTCAGCAGGTCGGGGCGGGGGCGGGACAGCCGGACCTCGATCACCTGCGGCGTCATAACGACGATCTCGTCGATCGCGGTCAGGAACGGCGCGAGCGGATTGCGCGAGTTCGGCGCGATCTGGCGCTCCAGCATCGCCACCACCTGTTCCGCGGTGACCGGCGTACCGTCGCCCCAGTCGCCCTCGCGCAGGCGAAAGATGTAGCTCATGCCGCCGTCGATCACGATCCAGCGCTCGGCAAGGCCCGGCTCGATCTGCCCGGCGGCATCGAACCGCACGAGCCCCTGCGCGGTGGAGTCCATCATCAGTCGCGAGGGGGTATCGAGCAGGACGCGGCTGGCGTCGGCGACGCGGGGCGGGGCGCCGATCGCGCTGGCAACGACCACCCCGGTATCGGGCCGGCGATCGCACCCGCTAAGCGCGGCGGCGGACACCGCGATGCCGCCAGCCAGCAGGACAGCCCGAATGGTGCGGACGGCGGGACTCGAACCCGCACTCCTAGGGAGGGAGATTTTAAGTCTCCTGCGTCTACCGGTTTCGCCACGTCCGCACACACCGCCAACAAGACGAGGTCGCTCGCCGGGTCAACCCATGTCGGGCATATTAACGCCTGTTGGCCATGATCGTCTGGCGTGATCGGGGGCCTCGAACACCGAAGCCCCTACGCCCCGCTCAGACGTTGAGGCGGGCGCGCATTTCCTTGCCGGGCTTGAAATACGGTACGCGCTTTGCCTCGACGTCGACGACTTCGCCGGTACGGGGATTGCGGCCGGTTCGGGCATCACGTGCGCGCGTCGAGAAAGCGCCGAAACCGCGTAGTTCGACCCGGCCGTCGGCGGCCAGTCGCTTGGAAATCTCGTCGAAGAACGTGCTGACGATCAGCTCGACTTCGTTCGGTTGAAGGTCCGGATGCGCCTCGGCGATCTTCAGGACCAGTTCAGATCGGATCATTCGAGCCCCCGCCCATTCTAAGAGCTTGAAAGTTGATACAAGTCAATCTGCGAGTCATTAGCACCAATTGAGGGACAGTCAAAAACCAAAGTGGCCCAGACAAGAAAAAGCCCGGCATGTCGCGACATGCCGGGCCAAATCTTCGCTAAGCCGTTGAGCTTACTTCTTCTCGGCGTCCGTGCGGGCCTTGAGAGCCTCGCCCAGGATGTTGCCGAGGGTCGCGCCCGAGTCCGACGAACCGTACTGAGCGACAGCCTGCTTCTCTTCGGAGATCTGCATCGCCTTGATCGAGAAGGTCGGCTTCTTCGAACGATCGAAGCCCGTCACCATCGCGTCGAACTTCTGGCCGACCTGGAAACGCTCCGGACGCTGCTCGTCGCGATCGCGACCCAGATCCGTGCGCTTGATGAAGCCGGTCGCGCCATCGTCGCCCTGCTGCACTTCGAGGCCCGCGTCGCGGACTTCGAGAACGGTGACCGTGACGATCGCGTTCTTGTTCAACTTGTCGCCTGCTGCTGCGATGCCGCCGGCCGATGGCCCGCCACGCTCGAGCTGCTTCATGCCGAGCGAGATACGCTCCTTCTCGGCGTCGATGTCGAGAACCACGGCTTCGACGGTCTCACCCTTGCGATGCAGGTTGAGCGCGTCCTCGCCCGAAACACCCCATGCGATGTCGGACATGTGGACCATGCCGTCGACGTCGTTGTCGAGGCCGATGAACAGACCGAACTCGGTCGCGTTCTTGACTTCGCCCTCGACGGTCGAACCGATCGGATGAGCGGCAGCGAATGCCTCCCAAGGATTGGCCTGAGCCTGCTTGAGGCCGAGCGAGATGCGACGCTTCTCGGAATCGACTTCGAGGACCATGACGTCGACTTCCTGCGAGGTCGACACGATCTTGCCCGGATGGACGTTCTTCTTGGTCCAGGACATTTCCGACACGTGGACGAGGCCTTCGATGCCCGCTTCCAGCTCGACGAACGCACCATATTCGGTGATGTTCGTGACGCGGCCGGTGAGCTTTGCGCCGACCGGATACTTGACCATCGCGCCATCCCAGGGATCGCTCTCCAGCTGCTTCATGCCGAGGCTGATGCGCTGGGTGTCCTTGTTGATGCGGATG
>JAJNQF010000131.1 GCA_021154945.1 Sphingomonas sp. | reverse complement strand
TGGGCCATCATGATACGGACGGCAACCCACCCCCGGCCCCTCCCTTTCAGGGAGGGGTGCAGATTGGATACGGTGGCTTAGCTCAGCTCTTATACAAGCCGTCCAGCCTTTCGCCGTAGACCTGCCTGAGCACATGGCGGCGGATCTTGAGGCTCGGGGTCAGTTGCTCGTTCTCGATTGTGAAGGGGCCGTCCGCGAGTACGAACCTTCGGATGCGCTCTGTCACCGTCAGGTCCTTGTTCACTCGCTCGATCGCGTGGCCGATTGCGGTGCGGAACTCGCTGTTTTCGGCCAGCCGGGCGAAGCTGCAGGCGTCGCCGTTGCCTGCGCACCATTCCTGCGTCCATTCCGGATCGGGGACGACCAGCGCGACCATGTACGGGCGCTTGTCGCCGGCGATCATCGCCTGCGCGATCTCGGGCTGGAGCGTCAGCATGCCCTCGACCTTTTGCGGGGCGACGTTCTCGCCCTTGTCGTTGATGATCAGGTCTTTCTTGCGGTCGGTGATGCGGATCCGGCCGCGGTCGTCGATCTCGCCGATGTCGCCGGTGTGGAGCCAGCCGTCCTTGAGGACCTTCGCGGTTTCGGCGTCGTTGCGCCAATAGCCGTGCATGACGAGTTCGCCGCGGACCAGGATTTCACCGTCCTCGGCGATGCGGACCTCGGTGTCGTTGAGCGCCGGGCCGACCGAGTCCATGCGGACGCCGGCCTTGGGGCGGTTGCAGGATATGACGGGGGCCGCTTCGGTCTGGCCATAGCCTTGCAGGAAGGTGAGCCCGAGCGACTCGAAGAACAGGCCGACTTCGGGGTTTAGCGGGGCGCCCCCCGAGATCATCGCTTTCAACCGGCCACCGAACTTCTTCGAGATCTTCGGTTTAAAGAGCGTGGCGACGGCGGCCTGCATAGGGCGGTCGATCAGGCGGAGGCGGCCGGCGTAGCGCTTGCCGCCGATGTCGAGCGCGCGGGCGAGGAGATACGCCGACGCGCCGCCTTGTTTCTCGATCGTCTTTGAAATGCGCGTGCGGAGGACTTCGAACAGGCGGGGGACGACGAACATGATCGTCGGGCGCGTCTCCTCGATGTTGGCGGCGAGCTTTTCGAGGCCTTCCGCGTAATAGATCTGGCCGCCGAGCGAGATCGGGAAGTGCTGGCCGCCGGTGTGTTCGTAGGCGTGGCTGAGCGGCAGGAACGACAGGAACACCTCGTTGTCCCAGCCGAAATCCTCCGAGATCACGCTCGCGCAGCCGGCGCAATTGTGGAGGATCGCGCCGTGGTGCTGCATGACGCCGCGCGGCGCGCCGCCGGTGCCCGAGGTGTAGATGATGCAGGCGAGGTCTTCGCGGGCGAAGTCGGCGCGGGCCGCGGCGGCGGCGGGCGCGGTCTGGTGCGCGGCGATCAGCGCGTGCCAGTTGTGGAAGTCGATCGACGCGGGGACCTTCATGTCCTCGAGCCCGATGACGGTCTGCGCCTGGTTCGACCGGATCACCGCGGGGAGCACCGTCTTAGCGAGCTTCGCGGTCGAGACGATGATCGCGCAGGCGCCGGCGTTCTCGATGATGTGGAGGTGATCGCGTTCGGTGTTGGTGACGTAGGTCGGCACGGTGATGCACCCCGCCGCCATGATCGCGAGGTCGCTGAGGCACCATTCGGGGCGGTTCTCGCTGACCAGCATGACGCGGTCGCCGCGCTTCAGGCCGATCGCGGTGAGGGCGGTGGCTAGGCTCGCGACTTGCCGCGCGGCGTCGGCCCAGCTCGTGGCGACCCACGTGCCGCTCGTCTTGGTCCAGAGGAACGGCGCGTCGCCTTTCTCCGCGGCGCGTGTGAAGAACATCGTGACGAGGTTCGGGAATCGTTCGAGCTGGCGGGCCATTGTCTCTCCTGAACTGCTCTGTGACCGGCATTCATGCGGCTGGTCTTATGACGGCTTTGCAGCGAGCTATACCGCGTTGAATCTCCCCCGTCATGCCGGGCTTGTTCCGGCATCCACCGTTCCGCGCACTCTTAGGCCTTGGATGATGCGGGACCGTGGACCCCGGAACAAGTCCGGGGTGACGGAGAGTCCTACTCCGGCGCGCGCTGGAGGGCGCCGACGCGCTGGATCCGGGTGACGGTGCCGTCCTGGCTCATCGCGACGCCTTCGCTGCGCGGGTCTGCCGCGCCGACCCATTTGCCGGCGACGCGTTCGATCGCGTTTGCCTTCAGGCCGAGCGGTGTGACTCGCACTGTCTCGCCGAGCGCCTCCAGAGCGGGGATCATCGCCTCGATCTGCGTGCCCTTTTCCGCCGCGGCGACGTGGCCGGGGGCGTAGAGCAGCCCGAGCGCGATCGAGTCCTGCGCGGACAGTTTCCAGTCGACCACGCCGATGATCGCCTTGGCCACCTGCGCTATGATCGTCGAGCCGCCCGCCGCGCCGACCGCGAGCCGGACTTTCCCGTCGGGGCCGTAGACGATCGTCGGCGACATGGAGCTGCGCGGACGCTTGCCGCCCTCGACGCGGTTGGCGACGAGCGCGCCGTCCTTCTCGGGCACGATGTCGAAGTCGGTGAGCTGGTTGTTGAGGACGGTGCCGTCGACCGTGATGCCGGAGCCGAAATAGCCCTCGACGGTGGTCGTGACTTCGACGACGTTGCCGTTAGCGTCGACCGTGGCGATGTCGGTGGTGCCGGCGACTTCGCTGACCGGGGCGCGGGTGCGGGCGGGGGCGCCGGGGGGCGTGCCGGGCGCGACGCCCGCCATCGTCGTGGTGGGGGAGATCAGGGCCGAGCGCGACGCGAGGTACTTCGCGTCGAGCATGCCCTGTACCGGCACGCGGACGAAATCGGGGTCGCCGACATAGAGGTCGCGGTCGGCATAGGCGAGACGCGAGGATTCGGCGAACAGGTGCCAGGCCTGGGGGTTGTCCTTGCCGAGCTTTGCCATGTCGAAGCGTTCGAGCTGCTTCAGGATCATCAGCACGGTGACGCCGCCGGACGAGGGCGGGCCCATGCCGCAGACGCGGTAGACGCGGTATTTGACGCAGACCGGCGGGCGGTTCTTGGCATCGTAGCTGGCGAGATCGCCGAGCGTCATCTTCGACGGATTGCGCGCGGCTGTGTTGACTGCGGTGACGATCTTCTGCGCCTGCGGGCCGACGTAGAAGCTGTCGGGGCCTTGGCGAGCGATGCGCTGGAGGAGGGCGGCTTGTTGCGGGTTCTTGATCGTCGCGCCGATCGCGACCGGCGAGCCATCGGGGGCGGAGAAGAGCGCGCGGGTCTCGGGCGTGACGTGGTCGCCGTAGGACTTCATGCCGTTGACGAGGCGGGGGGTGGCCTGGAAGCCGTTGGTGGCGAGCCGGATCGCTGGGGCGAAGAGTTGCGCCCAGGGCAGCTTGCCCGAGGCACGGTGTGCGAGCGCCATGCCGCGAAGTGCGCCGGGGATGCCGACGCTGCGGCCGCCGGGAACCGCATCCCTGTGGCTTAGTGGTGTGCCGTCGGGGGCGTAGAACCAGCGGGCGTCGGCGGCGGCGGGAGCCTCTTCGCGCGCGTCGATCGTGCTGAGTGCGCCGCCCGCGGCGTGCGAGACCCAGAAGCTGCCGCCGCCGATGCCGGAGCTTTGCGGTTCGACGACGTTGAGCGCGAGCATCGTGGCGATTGCGGCGTCGGTGGCGCTGCCGCCCGCGCGGAGGATCTCGACGCCGGCGGCGGCTGCGCGGGGGTCGGCGGCGCTGACCATGCCTTGGTCATTGGCCGGGGCGGGGGTGGGTTGGCGCGCCTCTGCGGTGGCGGTGGGGACGAGGAGGGCGAGCGCTAGGAGGGAGGTCTTCATCGCGGGGGAGCGTAGCGCGGTTGGGGTATGAGGCAAGCCGTTAGCCCCAAACGTCCGTCATCCTGGGCTCGACCCAGGGTCCAGAGCAACACAGGGCGACGTCCGTGGCTCTGGATCCC
>JAJNQF010000130.1 GCA_021154945.1 Sphingomonas sp. | reverse complement strand
ACCGCGCAGATCGGCGTCGCGCAGGCCGATTTCTATCCCAAGATCAGCCTGACCGGCCTGTTCGATATCGACGTGCTCAGCCTCTCCGACTTCGGCTGGAACGCGCGCAGCACCAGCATCGGGCCAAGCCTGTCGCTACCGATCTTCTCTGGCGGCCGGTTGCAGCGGCAACTCGACCTGCGTCGCTCCGAAGACCGCAGCGCCGCGCTCGCGTACCGCCAGACCGTCCTCACCGCGTGGCGCGAAGTCGACGACGCGCTGTCGGCGACCCGCGCCGCGACCGAACGCACCGACCTGTCCGACCGCGACCTTGCCGCGCGGAGTGAGACGGTCGCGCGGGTCGAGGCGCGCTACGCTCGCGGCGATATCGCGCTGCTGCAGGTGCTCGACGCCCGCCAAGCCGCGCTGGCGGCGGAGCGCGCGGTCGTCCGCCAGCGCGTCGCCGCCATGCTCGCCCACATCCAGCTCCATCGCGCGGTCGGCGGTTAGCGATCAGCGACGCCTGCCCCTTCCCAGACCAAGGACGTTTTCATGCTTCCCAATCGAACTTCAGCGATTATCCTCGGCGGCGCGCTGACCGCGATCGGCGCAGTCCCCGCACGCGCGCAGGACCAGCCCGCCGATCTCTACCGCGATACCGTGACGGTCGGTGCGGGGGTCGCGGTGCTACCCGATTACGAAGGCTCCAACGACTACCGGATCACTCCCGTCCCCGCCGCGATCGGCGCGATCAAGGGCTATGGCTTCGTCCTCGCGGGCAACCAGTTGAGCGTCGACGTGATCAAGGACAGGCCCGGTCCGGTCTGGGATTTCCAGGCGGGCCCGATCGCGCAGCTCAATTTCAACCGCAGTTCGCCCGGCAGCATCGACGACCTGCGCGTCCGCGCGCTCGGCAAGCGCGCCATCGCGGTCGAACTCGGCGGTTATGTCGGCATCGGCAAAACCGGCGTGCTGACCAGCCCGTACGACAAGCTGTCGGTCACGCTCGGCTATCGCCACGACGTCGGCGGGGTCCACGACAGCGGCATCTGGAACCCGAGCATCACCTATTTCACGCCGCTGTCGCGCAAAGCCGCGATCGGCCTGTTCGCCTCCGCCGACATCGTCGAACGCGGCTATGCGTAGACCTATTACTCCGTCTCGGCGGCGCAGAGCACGGCGAGCGGGCTACCGGAATATACCGCCGGCGCCGGCCTCAAGAGCTGGACGCTCGGCGCGATCGGCAGCTATTCGCTCACCGGTGACCTCCTGCACGGCGTCAAGATCGTCGGCGGAGGCACCTATGGCCGCATGGAAGGCGACACAGCCCGCAGCCCGCTCGTCACGATCGCCGGATCACGCGACCAGTGGCTGGGGACGCTCGGACTGGCGTACACGTTCTGACGTCCAAAGCGGCAAAATCGGAGGAATCTGCGGTTTCGGCTGTGCACATCGCCTATCCGGACGTCTATCTACCATGATGAAGCGCACGCGACCTGCAGGTGTCATGCCGGAGCACGACCTGTCGGCGCTGATGGAGCGCATGCGTCCGGCGCTGATGGCGTTCTTCGTCCGGCGTCTGAGCGATCCCGTGCAGGCGGAGGATCTCATCCAGGATCTCTTTATCCGCATGGCGACCATGACCGGCCCGGCGACGAACAATCCCGAAGGCTATATCTTCCAGGCCGCCGCCAATCTGCTGCGCGACAATTATCGGCGCGAGGCCACGCGCTCGCGCTATCTGCAATCGCGCGCGGGCGATCCCGACCTTGCCATCGACCCGATCGACGCCGAGCGCTTGCTGTCGGCGCGGCAGAGCGTCGGGTGCGTCGCGCGGACGCTGGGCGGACTGCCCGACCGCACCCGCCAGATCTTCATCCTCTACCGGCTGGAGGGCATGCAGCGGAAGGCGATCGGCGATGCGTTCGGCATCTCGGTCAGCGCGGTCGAAAAACATATCGCGAGCGCGATGCGGGCGTTGCTCGCGGACATGGGAGCCTCGCAATGACCGCGCCCCGCTCGGACGAGGACATGGTCGTCGAATGGTGCCTGCGCTTGAGCGACGGCAGCATGTCGCAGCACGATCGCGAGCGACTGCACGACTGGCTGGCCGGCGACGCGACCCGTGGCGAGCGGCTAGGCGCTGCGCTCGCGGTGTGGGACACGGTCGAGGCGGACGCCGACGCACCCGAGATGCTGGCGCTGCGACGCGAGGCGCTCGGTGCGGTCCACCGCGCCGGACAGCGCCGCTGGCTGCGCACGACGTTCGTGTCCCCGCCCGTCCTGTGGGCGATCGCCGCGGCATTGGTGCTGACGCTGGCGCTCGGGTCGCTGCTGTGGCGGCAGGACGGGCGCGACGAATATCGCACCGCGATCGGCGAACGGCGCGTCATCGCGCTGGCCGATGGCTCGCGCCTGTCGCTGGATGCCGACAGCGTGGTCACGGTTGCGTTCACCGCGCAACGCCGCAACGTCGTCCTCGAACGGGGCCGCGCGCGCTTCAAGGTCGCGAAGGACCCGCTGCGCCCGTTCGCGGTACGGAGCGGCCGCAACATGATCGTCGCGACCGGAACGGAATTCTCGGTCGAACGGCTCAGCCGCGAGGTGCGGGTCGCGCTGTTCGAAGGACGGGTCGCGGTGCTGCGCGATACGCCGCAGGGCCAGACGAGCGAGATCGTCCGGCGCGATGGGCGTAGCGTCACCGCGGAGCGCGCGCTGACGCCCGGCTATGAAATCGGCCTGCCGGTGGCGGGCACGATCGGGTCGATCGGTCCGGTGATCGGCCCGATGGGCGGCGGCGAGGGGGGCGGCGGCGAGGGCTGGGGTGCAGAACAGATCAGCTTCACGTCCGAGACGCTCGGCACCGCCGCCGAGCGGATGAACCGCTATGCCGAACGCCGCCGGGTCACCGTCGATCCCGGCGTCGCGGACGTTCGGATCAGCGGGGTCTTCAACGTCGGCGATGTCGATGCGTTCGCGCAGGCCATCGCCGCGACCTTCCCCGTCGATGCCACCGTCGCCGATGCGGAAATCCGGCTCAGTCGACGTCGATAATACCGGTTGGAGGCCAAAATAACATCAATTGAAGATAATCACGGTAATTTGCTGAGCATCTCACGGTCCCATGCGTCATAAAAGTATAACATGACGAGGGGGCGGTTGATGACTGTGACGAAGCGCATGATTCTCGGTGCAAGCTGCGCGGCTATCGCGACGATGATGACGATCACGTCGGCGCAGGCGCCGCAAGGCCAGCGGGTGGTCCGCATCGATATCAAGGCACAGCCGCTGGGTACCGCGCTGCGGTTGCTCGGTCGTCAGATGCATGTGCAGATGGTGTTCGACGAAGCGACACTCGGTGGTCGCGTTGCCCCTTCCGTCAACGGTGCGATGACGGCGGACGCGGCGATCGGCCGCTTGCTCCAGGGCAGCGGCCTCACGATGTCGCGGACCGGCCAGGGGGTGTATGTGATCACCCGCCCCGCCGCGCTCACCCGGGTCGCGATGACGGTGCCGGGAACCGCCCAGGATCGCGCGGCGGCCGATACCGACGTCGACACCGCCCCCACGCCCCCGCCCGGCGGCGACATCGTCGTGACCGGGTCGCGCATCCGGTCGAAGAACCTCGTCGAGACCGCACCGGTGACCAGCGTCACGCAGGCCGACATCAAGCTGCAGGCAGCGTTCAGCGTGCAGGAGGTGCTGAACCGCGTCCCCGCGATCAAGAACAGCGATACCAATTTGTCGAACGGCAACGGACGCCAGCAATTCGATTTCCACGGGCTCGGCACCAACCGGACGCTCACGCTGATCGACGGCCAGCGGATCGGCGTCACCGAAGGCATCGACGCCTCCGTCGTGCCGGTCGGGTTGATCGAGCGCGTCGACCTGCTGACCGGCGGGGCGTCCGCGGTCTATGGCTCGGATGCGATCGGCGGGGTCGTGAACTTCATCCTCCGCAAGGACTTCGAAGGGGTCAACGCGAACGTCAACTACGGCTTCTACAACGCCGACAACCGCGACAACATCGCCGCGCAGGCAGCGCGCGATTCGGGGTTTGCGGTCCCCAGCGGCATGACCAACGATGGCGGCCGCTTCGACGCCAATATCAGCATGGGCAAGAACTTCGCTGGCGGCCGGGGGAATATCTCGGTCTTCGGTGCGTACAGCCAGACCGAACCCGTGCTCGCGTCGTCGCGCTCGTTCTCGGTCTGCCCGATCACCTTGTCGGGCCAGACCGTGGTCTGCGCATCGCCGTCGTCCGCCACCTCGGCGGGCTATTTCCAGGCGCTTTCGGGGCCGGCGCAGAATGGCAGCATCCTGACCAACGCGGCCGACGGCGGCCGCGAATTCGTGCCGTTCACGGGTACGAACGGCTACAATTACAACGACAGCTTCTATTTCCAGCGGCAGAACAAGCGCTACAATGGCGCGACCTTCCTGAACTACGAAGTCTCGAAGGCGATCCAGCTTTACGCGAACGGGCTGTACCTGCGGTCCGAATCGCAGAGCCAGTCGGATCCCGCGACCATCCAGCCCGGATCGACCCCGTACGACATCAACTGCAACAACCCCCTCCTGTCCGCGCAACAGGCGGGCGCGTTGTGCGGATCGGCGGCCGGCACCAGCACGAACGTCCGCACCGACGTGCGCTACCGCTTCACCGAACCGCAGACGACGCGGTCGTCGAACGAGATCTATCGCGCGGTGGCGGGCGTTCGCGGCGATCTCGGCAGCGCCTGGCATTACGATGTCGGCGGGGTCTATTCGACCACGCTGTACCGCCAGCAGCAGACCGGCCGGATCGACCCGACCAAGGTCGCCAACGCACTCCAGGTGGTCGACGTCAACGGCACGCCGACCTGCGTCTCGGCCGTCAACGGAACCGACCCGAACTGTGTCCCGCTTGACATCTTCTCGACCACCGGGCCGAGTGAGTCGGCGGTGAATTACCTGTCCTATGCGGAGGGCGGCGGCGTGTTCCGTGAACGCTATGAGCAATGGGTCGGCAATGCGAACGTCACCGGCGATCTCGGCGATTACGGCCTGAAAAGCCCGTTCTCGACCAAGGGCATCAACGTCGCGGTCGGCGGCGAATACCGCAAGAATACCTACCGCTCGCGCCCCGATGCGGCGTACCAGGCCGCCTTCGGCTCAACGCCGACGACCCTGTCGAACGAAGCCGCCGACCTGTACGGCGAGATCAACGTGCCGCTGGTCAGCGACAAGCCGTTCATCCGCGACCTGAGCGTCGGTGCGGCGATCCGTGGCTCGAAGTATTCGGGCATCGCGAAGGCGCAGTCGACCTACAAGATCGACGGCAGCTGGCGCCCGGTCGAGGACATCCTGTTCCGCGCGAGCTACAACAAGGCGACCCGCGCACCGAGCATCTACGAGCTCTCGTCCAACGCCAACACGAGTTACGGCACGCTCGATACGAACACGCTCGGTGATCCCTGTGCGGGGACCAGCCCGGTCGCGAGCCGCGAGATCTGCGCAAGCACCGGCGTGACCGACGCGCAATATGGTTCGATCGCGCAATGTCCCGACTTCCTGTGCACCGTGCGCAACGGCTCGGAGGGGCTGGTGACGCCGGAGGTCGCGCATACCTACACCTATGGCCTGGTCCTGACGCCGCGGATGCTGCGCGGTTTCTCCGCCACCGCAGATTATTACAGCATCGAGATCCAGAACGGCATCGGCTATTACCGGGCGATCGACTTCCTGCAGACCTGCGCCAACACCGGCTATGAATTCTTCTGCAGCCAGCTGAAGCGCAACGCGGACGGGACGCTGTTCAGCAATGCCGGCTCGGCAACGGGCTACATCAACCAGGGGTATAGCAACCTCGGCCGAACCAACGCGCGCGGCTTCAATTTCTCCGCGAACTACGACACGCGCCTGGGCAATTGGGCACGGTTCTCGACCAGCTACACCTCCACGTTGCAGACCGCGAAGGGCGGCGATCTTGGCCTGCCCGATACCGACTATAACGTGGTCGGGCTGTTTGGCCCCTATGCCGGCCAGGGCTATCGCAGCTACCAGCATAATTTCCGGTTCACGCTGAGCTCGCCCGAGTCCGCGCAGACGCAGGGGCTGATTTCAGTCAACTGGCGCCATAATTCGGGGCTCAAGAACTCGCGCCTCGCCGGCAATCCGATCTTCGGCGAGGACGATCCGACCGTGCCGGACGAGTACAAGTACCTGCCCGCCTATGACGTCTTCGATCTCAGCGGCAGCGTGACGATATCGCGCGCGCTGACGCTGCGGGTGGTGGTGAACAATGTGCTGAACCGGGCGGCGCCGGTCCGCCCCAGCCCACCGCTCGAGGCGGCCGAACGCGTCAACACCTCGCCATCGGTCTACGACGCGCTCGGGCGGTCGATCAGCGTCGGGGCGACGGTCGATTTCTGAGGTCGGCACCAAGTCTCCCGCGTCCGGCCGCGTATCGCGTCGCGCCGTGCTGGCCGGGGGCACCGGATCGGTGGTCGCCGGCCTGCTCGCCGGAGTGGGCGATGCCGGTGCGGCCGAGCCCGGGGCAGACGCACGCCACCGAATCACTGCGGATCAGCCCGCCACCGAGTGGTTGCTCGGCCATCCGGTCGGGAATGGGCAATTGGGCGCGATGATGGGCGGCGGGGTCGCGCGCGACGTTCTTTCGCTCAACCACGACACGTTGTGGAGCGGACAGCCCGCCGGCAGCCCCGACCAAGACGGGCGCGAAGCGCTCGCGGCGGTTCGTCAGGCCGTTTTCGCAGGCGACCCGGTAGGCGCCGACCGGCTCAGCAAATCGCTCCAGGGACCGTTCAGCGCCAGCTACGCGCCGATGGCGGATCTCGAACTCGAGATGGATCATGCCGACGCCCCGCAGGCGTATCGACGCGCGCTCGATCTCGATCGCGCGATCGCCTCCGTCGGCTATCGCTGTGGCGACGTCACGTTCAGCCGGGAGCTGTTCGTCTCGCATCCCGACGCGGTGATCGTCCTGCGCCTGACCGCGGATCGTCGGGGGATGATCAACGGCCGCCTCAAGCTGACCAGCAAACTGCGCGCAACCGCGAAAGCGGACAGCAACCGGATCACATTGGTCGGCAAGGCGCCAACGCTGAGCGAACCCAATTACCGCAACGTCCCCGACCCCGTTCGATACTCGGATGCGCCGGGCCACGGCATGGCGTTCGCGACGATCCTGTCGGTCGAGACCGATGGCGGCGACGTCACCGCGTCGGACGGCGCGCTGCGTATCCGCGGCGCCACCGCGGTGATCGTCAGGATCGCCGCCGCCACCGGGTTCCGCCGCTTCGACCTGATGCCGGACACGCCCGTCGAGATCGTCCGTGCATCGGCCGAGCGCGTTCTCGCGGCCGGCACGCGTCATGCCTACAAGACGCTGCTCAGCCGTCACGTTGCCGATCACCAAGCGCTTTATCGCCGCGCCTCGCTCGAACTGCACGGGGCGGCCGGCGACCGCGATACTCCGCGCGCGGAGCGTCTGTTCCAGCTTGGCCGCTATCTCCTGATCGCCAGTTCGCGTACCCACACCATGCCCGCGAACCTTCAGGGCGTGTGGAATACCGAATTGCGCCCACCCTGGAGCGCGAACTACACCACCAACATCAATCTCCAGATGAACTATTGGCCGGCGGAGAGTTGCAATCTCGCGGACTGCCATCTGCCGCTGATCGACCATATCGAGCGGCTGGCCGTCACCGGCACGCAGACCGCCCGATCGCTTTACGGGATGCCCGGCTGGTGCGTGCATCACAACAGCGATCTGTGGGCGATGAGCAATCCGGTCGGTGCAGGTGTCGGCGATCCCAATTGGGCGAACTGGCCGATGGCGGGGCCGTGGCTGGTGCAGCACGTCTGGGAGCATTACCGCTTCGGCGGCGACCGCGCGTTCCTGAGGGCACGCGGCTTCCCGCTGATGCGCAGTTGTGCCGAATTCTGTGCGGCCTGGCTCGTCCGCGATCCCCGCAGCGGCCATTTGACCACCGCACCGTCGATCTCGCCCGAGAACCTGTTCCTGACCGCGAGCGGCAAGTCGGCGGCGATCTCGGCAGGCTGCACGATGGACCTCGCGCTGATCCGCGAGCTGTTCGCCAACTGCATCGCGGCGATGGTGGTGA
>JAJNQF010000114.1 GCA_021154945.1 Sphingomonas sp. | reverse complement strand
CCGGCTTCGATCGAACGCATCGACAGCACCTTCGCCGCGATCGCGCCTTGTACAGGCGTCAAGGCGATCGCACCCGACGCCGCGCGGGCCCTCGTGGCGCGCATCGCCACGGAGGAGAACTTCTTTCCCGATTTCGTCCAGGCCGTCGCCAAGAATGAAAGTCATTTCAATTCGATTGCCCTCTCGAACAAAGGCGCATTCGGCTTGATGCAGTTGAAGCCGGAGACGGCGCAACGGTTCAAGGTCGACCTTTGCGACCCCGCCGACAACGTCCGTGGCGGCATTCGTTTTCTCCGCGCCTTGCACGAAAAATATCGGAATCCGTTCTTCATCCTCGCAGCTTACAACGCAGGCGAGGGCGCGGTCGAAGAGAACCGCGGTGTGCCCCCGTTCCCCGAAACGGTGCGCTTCGTGGCACAGGTCATCAACGACTTCTACGTCTGGCCAGCCCCGGGCAGCGCGAGCCGTCGCGGCGAGCGGCAGCCCGTCGGGCAGCCGGACATGATTGAGCTGGACTCGCCAAGCGCCGCTGCAGCTTCGCGAGAAAAGCCGGTCCGTCAAGGCGGCTGGAGCGATGGATTCGTCATGCATGTCGACTGAAACGGAGGATCGGATGAAGAGATCGTTGTCGCGCTTGCCGCTTGCCGGAATGCTGTTGGTAACAAGCATCGCCGACGCCGCAGCGCAGTCGAGCGGCGGGACGCTGCAACCGGTGCAGTCGACGTTGACCCAATTGGTGTCGGCGCTGACCGGACCGATCGCCACGGCGCTCGCGACGCTTGCCGTCATCGCCTGCGGCTTCTTCGCCTGGTCCGGTCGGCTGACCTGGGGCATCGCCGGCAGCGTGATTTTCGGGATCGTGCTGGTGTTCGGCTCGGCGCAGATCGTTCAGTTCTTCCAATCGGCGGTCGGGCAATGACAGAAAACGAGCTCGAAGACCCGCTGATCACGCCCCTCGTCAAGGCATTGACGCGGGCCCCGACGCTGATGGGCGTGCCGTACATGTACTTTATGTTCAATGGCGTGGTTTCGAGCGTGTGCTTTCTGGTCTCGCACAACCTCTTCATGCTGCTGGTGGCGATTCCGTTGCACCTGTTCGGCTTCGTCATGACGCTGCGCGACGACCGCATCTTTGAAATTCTGTTCGTCAAATCCACCAAATGTCCGCCCCGCTCGCGCGCCTTCTGGGCGGCGGACAGCTACTCCGCGTGAGGTGCCGCCATGGTCGCGCGTGCTCTGCTCGATGAACTGACTTTCGGCGCCGTCTCGCGGCGCGAGCGTCCGGTCGCGTCGCACCTACCCTACACGCGTCACGTCGACGACCATATTATCAAGACCCGCGACGGCCTCGTCCTCACCGTCCTCAAGCTCGACGGCTACTCGTTCGAAACCTCCGACATGAGCGAGGTCAATGCGCGGCTGCTGGGCCGCAATGACGTCGTCCGCACGCTCGCCAATTCGCGGTTCGCCCTTGCAGCCCATATCATCCGACGGGAGGTGCAGCCGCGCATCGAGTCGACCTTCGACAATCCGCTGTGTCGCGAACTCGACGAGCGCTACGACGCGGCGCTGTCGCAGCGCCGCATGTTCGTCAACGACATCTATCTGACGCTCGTACGCCGCCCGCTCCAGGGGCAGGCTGGCACCTTCGACGTGATGTTGACCAAGCTGCTCGGCCGCAAGGACGAGGCTGGGGAATCCGTCGCCGCGCAAACGGCCCTGACCGAGCTTCGCGACGCCGCGACGGCGGTCCGCGAGAACCTTGCCGGGTACGGCGCCCGTCAGCTCGGCGTGGTGCGCCGGGAGGGCCTGTGGTTTTCCGAGCCGTTGGAATTCCTGGTGCAACTGGTCAATGGCGGCATCCCTCGACCGATGCACCTGCCACGAATGAATGTGGCGGACGCGCTCTCGATGAAGCGGATCTTCTTCGGCCGCAATGCCATCGAAATCCGCGGTGCGGGACGAGAGGATACGCGCTTCGGCGCTATGGTATCGATCCGTGAATACCCGGCGCAGACCGGGCCGGGTTCGTTCGACAACCTTCTGCGTGTGCCGCACGAATTCATCGCCACGCAGACTTTTGCCATCGTCGATCGGCCGGAAGCGGCCAAGCAGATCGACCGGGTGTCGCGTCAGGTCGACATGTCCGACGAAGCCGGCTCCATCGTCGCTGAACATCTCGACGACGCGCGTGATGAGCTCCTTGCCTCCGAGGCGATCTATGGCGAGCACCACATGACGGTGATGTGCCTCGGTCGGGATCTGCCGGAGGTTGGGGCGGCTGTCACCGCGGTCGGCGCGGCATTGACCGATCGTTCGGTGATCTGGACCCGGGAAGACCTGAACTGCGAGCCCGCGTTTTGGGCGCAGCTCCCCGGCAATTTCCAATATATCGCCCGCAAGGCCGTGATCTCGTCGAAGAATTTCGCGGGCTTCACCTCGCTGCACAACTATCCGAGCGGTCGGCCGGACGGCAACCATTGGGGGCCGGCGATCTCGGTCTTCGAAACGACCTCGCAGACGGCTTATTATTACAACCATCACGTCCGCGACATCGGCAACTTCACCGTGGTCGGACCGACGGGATCGGGAAAAACCGTCTTTCTGTCTTTCATCGCGGCGCAGACGCAGCGCGTTCAGCCTCGGCCGAAATTGCTGTTCGTCGACAAGGATCGCGGCGCAGAGATTTTCATCCGCGCGCTAGGGGGCCAGTACGAGACGCTCGTGCCTGGCGACCCGACCGGATTCAATCCGCTGTCCTTGCCGGATAGCGCTCCCAACCGCGAATTCCTCTACCAGCTGTTCGCCTTCATGTTGCGGCCTGCGAACGGCGCAGACCTGACCGCGTCCGAGGAGCAGGTGATCCGGAACGCGATCGCCGCAGCGCTCACCGGCGGCCCCGCGGGTCGCACGCTGAAAGCCTTCTCGACCCTGTTGCGCGGCCGCATCCGGGCAGGAGAGGGCGACCTGCTGGCGCGCCTCGAGAGCTGGATGCGCCCCGATCAGCGCGGCTGGCTGTTCAACAACGAGGAGGATCAGTTCTCGCTGTCGAGCGTGTTCGGATTCGACATGACGCGGGTGCTGGACGACCCGGTCATCCGCACCGCGGCGCTGATGTATATTTTCCATCGGACAGAGGAGTTGCTCACCGGCGACCCGGTGATGATCTTCCTCGATGAAGGCTGGCGGCTGCTCGATGACGACGTGTTCGCTTTCTTCATTCGCGACAAGCTCAAGACCATCCGCAAGCAAAACGGCATCGTCGGTTTCGGCACGCAATCGGCCGCTGACATCGTCCGGTCGAAGGCGTCGAACACGCTGATCGAGCAGACCAGCACCCACATCTTCTTTCCCAATCCAAAAGCCGACGACGAGAGCTCTCAGAAGGCGTTTCGCCTGTCCGGAC
>JAJNQF010000098.1 GCA_021154945.1 Sphingomonas sp. | reverse complement strand
GTCGCGCCGTTCGGCATGGTCCAGTTGTCGCCGGATACCGATACGTCCTGCGTGATCCGCACCTGCTACGGCCACGCCGCGGGATATCGCTACGACGATCCGACGATCGAGGGATTCAGCCACACGCATTTCTCGGGCGCAGGGCATTCGGATCTCGGCGATATCCTCGTCATGCCGGTGTCGGGTGACACCGTGCCGATGGACCCCGGCACGCCTGCCGCACCCGGCTATCGCTCGCGCTTTTCGCACGCCACCGAGGTAGCCAAGCCGGGCTATTACGCGGTCACGCTGGACGGTCCCGGCGTGCGTGCGGAAATGACCGCGGGCACGCGGATCGGCGTGCATCGCTACAGCTTTCCCAAGGGCAAGGCCGCGCATATCGTGGTCGATCTGCGGTCTTCGCTCTATAATTACCCCGGCAAGATCCTGTGGTCGGGGCTGCACATGCGGGACGACGGCGTGCTCACCGGCTTCCGGGAGACGCGCGGCTGGGCGCCCGGGCGCAAGCTCTACTTCGCGATGCGGTTCTCCGCGCCGCTGGTCGGCCACGCGCTGGTCGATCGCGAGAAGGACGTCGCGTACAAGGGATTCCAGGGTCCGGGCCGTGGCAGCGATGCGCTGGCGGAGAAACTCGGTCAGGCACTCGAAGCGCGGCTTGATTTCGGTCACCTCGATGCTCCGCTCGAAGTGAAGGTCGGGATATCGGGGGTCGACGAGGCCGGAGCGCTCGCCAATCTGGACAGCGAGCTCGGCGGCTTCGACGCGGTCCGCACCAAGACGCAGGGCGACTGGGATACTGCGCTGGGCGCGGTCAAGTTCGAGGCCGCGGCCCCGATGCGCCAGATCTTCGCGACCGCGCTGTATCACAGCCTGCTCGCACCGAGCGTCTGGAGCGACAGCGACGGGCGGTATCGCGGGCCCGACGATCAGGTGCATCAGGCCGACGGCTTCACGGTCCGCTCGACCTTCTCGCTATGGGACACGTTCCGCGCCGAACATCCGCTGCTGACGCTCATCCAGCCGGAGAAGACCAATTCCGATATCGTCCGCTCGCTGATCGCCAGCCAGCAGCATAGCCCCGACGGTATCCTGCCGGTGTGGCAATTCGCCGGGCGCGAGACGTGGACGATGATCGGTTATCACGCGGTCCCTGTCATTGCCGACGCGTATATGAAGGGCATCGGCGGCTTCGACGCGGACGCCGCATTGCAGGCGATGGTCGCGAGCGCCGACCACGCCTCCTATGGCGGACTCGGCGAGTATATCCAGCGCGGCTACGTGCCGATCGACAAGGAGCCGGAGGCGGCATCGAAGACGGTCGAATATGCCTATGACGACTGGACGATCGCGCGAATGGCGCGCCGCATGGGCAAGACCGACATCGCCGAGCGGTTCGAAAAGCGCGCGGGCAATTGGCGCAACAGCTTCGACGCGAAAACCGGTTGGCTGCGCGCACGGCTTGCGAACGGCGCGTTCCGCACGCCGTTCGATCCGACCGCGATCAACTACGGCTCGGATTATACCGAGGGCAATGCGTGGCAATATAGCTGGTTCGTGCCGCAGGATCAGGCGGGGCTGTTCCGGCTGCTCGGCGGCGATGCGAAGACCGTGAAGAAGCTCGATGCGATGTTCGAGTTCGACAATTCGAAGGTCGATTACAGCCATGCGGAGGATATCGCCGGGCTGATCGGCCAATATATCCACGGCAACGAGCCGAGCCACCACGTCGCCTATCTCTACAGTTACGCCGGCGCGCCGTGGCGGACGCAGGAGCGGCTCGGGCAGATCGTCGCGAGCCAATATGGCGCCAAGCCCGAGGGGCTGAGCGGCAACGACGACCTTGGCCAGATGTCCGCCTGGCTGGTGTTCACTGCGCTCGGTTTCTACCCGGTTGCCCCTGGATCGAACGAATATGTCATCGGCCGCCCGTTCCTGTCGCAGGCGACGTTGGCGCTGCCCAGCGGCAAGCAGTTCGCGATCCGGACGGACAATCTGTCGGATGCGAACCCGTACATCCGGTCGGTCACGCTGAACGGCACGCCCCTCACCCGCAGCTATCTGCGCGACGACGAGATCCGGCAGGGTGGCGAATTGCGGTTCGTGATGGGTGCGCAGCCGAACAAGGCCTGCAGCAAGGGTGCGAAGGCCCGGCCGTTCTCGTCCTCGACTGCTGGCTCAAACGGGCCGGCTCGAACGGACATGCGGCGGCGGGGCGATGACCCAACGACCCGGCGATAGCGCGACCAAAATACAACGCCGGCCAGCAATACCCGTGGCAATATTAATTAGTTCTTCACTGTTTTGCCCAAAGCTTATAGTCTAGTGTTTCGTGTAAAAAGGGAGTTTTCTAAATGCGTAAATTCATTCTCGCCGTATCCGCAATCGCCGCCGCAGCGATGCCAGTTGCCGCCAACGCAGCTGCTACCGTTTCGGCCGCAAAGTCGGTCCGCGCCGGCACGTCGACGACCGAAGACAGCAAGGTCTCGGGCGCCGGTCTGCTGATCGTCGCACTCGCAGCCGTCGCCGTCGGTGGCGGTCTGTACATGGCGATCGACGGTGGCGACGACAACTCCGACAGCAACTAAGTCGGTGGGGCGACATTTCGATGTCGCCCCCTTTTTCAATGCCTTAGCGGCAACAACTTCTACGCCTATCCTGATCCGATACACCCCGTGCTGCCGTCGCATAGCGACGATGAAGCGCCCTGGGGAACGCAGCGACGATGAGATTTCGCGCTGGTGCGCTCCGATACTTTCGATCTTCGCGTGACGCGCCTAGCGTGCGGCATGGACGAATTGACGCTCAGCGTGGTCGGCATCGACTTTTCCAACACGGACCGCAGCAAAAGCAACCGCCGTATGGAGCTGCTGGTCTGCGCCCCCGGCGAGCCGGTCGAGCTGCGCCGCGAACCGAAAAATCCGCATGATGCCAACGCCGTCGCCGTGTTCAGCGCGCGGGGTGTGCAGGTGGGATATCTCTCCGCCGAGCGCGCGCCGCTGATCGGACGGCGGATGCAGCAGGAGGAGCATGCCGTGGTGTTCCAGGCGCTGGTCGGCAGCATGGGCTATGTCCGCATCCGTTTCGGCGGCGGTGTACCGACATTGCCGGATCTGGTGGAGGGAGAATTGGCAGCCCGGTCGCGCAGCCGCGCGGCGCCCTTGGATCCGGACGCGTTCTATCCCGATCCCGAAGGCCCGGAATGGGGGGCGTGAACTTCTGATCCTTTCCCCCCGGGGGGGGTAGCTGACACTTGCCGGACGGAGGGGGCGGACACGCAACAGAGGTCGTCGCCCCCTCCCCCTCCGTCGCTACGCGCCACCTCCCCCTGGCGGGGGAGGATTTCAACGTGCTTAAATACCCTGCGCAGTCACTGCTCGCCCGGTCGCTTCGAGATCGCGCGTCATGTCCGCGAGGCAGCGATCGACCAGCGCCTCGTCCGAACTCCGCACCACGAAGTTCGCGCCCGTCCTGCCGTCGCGGAAGAACGGATAGCTGCCGATCGCGACGCCCTCGTGCGCCTTCTCGGCGTCGCGCAACAGGTCCGCGACCTCGCTCTCCGCGACCCAGCAGCCGATCGTCTTCGAGACCACCGGACGCCCGCCCTCCAGCGTCCCCGTCAGCGCGTCGAGCATCCCAGCCGTAATGTGCGGCACGCCCGCCATGATGAAGATGTTGCCGATCCGGATCCCGGGCGCGCCCGACACCTTGTTGTCGATCAGGTCCGCGCCGACCGGTACCCGCGCCATCCGCGCCCGTGCCTCGGTCAGTCCGCCGCGCGTCGCGTAATACGCCTCCAGCACCGCCATCGCCCGAGGGTGATGCTCGACCGCGACGCCCAGCGCCTCGGCGATCGCATCGACGGTGATGTCGTCGTGAGTCGGCCCGATCCCGCCGGTCGTGAACAGATAATCGTTGCGGGCGCGCAAGGTGTTGACCGCCTCGACGATCGCCTCGGTCTTGTCGGCGACCACGCGCACTTCGGCGAGGCGAATGCCCTGCACGTTGAGCCAGGCCGCGATCTGCGCGACGTTCTTGTCCTGCGTGCGGCCCGACAGGATCTCGTCGCCGATGATCGTCAGCGCGGCCGTCCAGATGCGTTCCTCTACCATGACCCTCGCATAGCCTCGCAAAACCGCCGCCGCCACGCTATATCGAGCGACATGACCGAATATGTAACCGTCACATCGGACCAGCCCGACGCGCGCACCGGCGCCATCAAGCTCCACGGCCCCGCCGCCTTCGAAGGCATGATGAAAGCGGGTCGCCTCGCCGCCGAGACGCTCGACATGATCGTGCCGCACATGGTGCCGGGCGTGACCACCGCCGAGATCGACCGGCTGATCTACGACTTCATCATCGCCGGTGGCGGCGTCCCCGCGACGCTCGGTTATCGCGGTTACACGCACAGCGTCTGCATCTCGATCAACCATGTCGTCTGCCACGGCATCCCGAGCGAGAAGACGCTGAAATCGGGCGACATCGTCAACGTCGACGTGACGCCCCTGCTCGACGGCTGGCACGGCGACACGAGCCGGATGTATCTGATCGGCGACGTGCCCATCAAGGCGCGCCGCCTCGTCGAAGTCACCTACGAATGCCTGATGATCGGCATCGAGCAGGCCAAGCCCGGCAACCGCATGGGCGACGTCGCCAATGCGATCCAGCGGCACGCCGAGAAGCACCGCTACGGCGTGGTCCGGGATTTCTGCGGCCACGGTGTCGGCCGCCTGTTCCACGACGCGCCCGAAGTCGTCCATGTCGGCAAGCCCGGCACCGGCCCCGAACTGCGCCCCGGCATGATCTTCACGATCGAGCCGATGATCAACATCGGCCGCCCCGACGTAAAGCTGCTCGACGATGGCTGGACTGCGGTCACGCGGGACCGCTCGCTGTCCGCGCAGTTCGAGCATTCGATCGGGATTACGGAGACGGGGTGCGACATCTTCACGCTCAGCCCCAAGGGCTACACGCAGCCGCCTTACGTTTGACGTGACTCGGGGCGTGCTTGCGAAATCGGCACCCGCTGCCGAGAGCCATCTCCACGCCCCCCCCACTCCCGTCATACTGACGAAAGTCAGGATCCA
>JAJNQF010000092.1 GCA_021154945.1 Sphingomonas sp. | reverse complement strand
CGGGGCCCAGTTGGCGGACGTTGCCAACTTAGTGCAGCACGTCGTTACTGCGACCTTTCCAACTGGGCCCCGGCCTCCGCCGGGGTGGTTGCGTGTTGGGGGAGCGGCGCTCTTACTCTCCTGGTAGCCCTGCCCTTTGGCAAAACACGTCCGTCATCCCCGCGCAGGCGGGGATCCATATACTCGGATGTCAGCGATTAAAGCGTGAGGTTTGCCAATATGGGTCCCCGCCTCCGCGGGGATCACGGGTAGGAAGTGGCGGACCGCTCCCCTCATCCCAGCTTGCGCTGCTTGGCCAGCTTCTTCAGCACCATGTCGCGCTTGAGGCGACTGATGTGGTCGATGAACAGCACGCCGTCGAGATGGTCGATCTCGTGCTGCATGCAGGTCGACAGCAGTCCGTCGAAATCTTCCTCATACGCCGCGCCGGTCTCGTCGAGCCACTTCACGCGGCAGCGCGCCGGGCGTGCGACCTCGGCATATTGCTCGGGGATCGAGAGGCAGCCCTCGTTGTAGGTGGAGACCTCGTCGCTGACCGAGAGGATCTCGGCGTTGATATACGCCTTGGGATTCTTGATCGGCTTGTCTTCCTCGTCCTTCTCCTCCTGGAGATCGATGACGAGGACGCGCTTCTGGACGCCGACCTGGGTCGCGGCGAGGCCGATGCCGTTGAAGTCGTACATCGTCTCGATCATGTCGGCGACGAGCGTGCGGATGGAGTCGTCAACCGTCTCCACCGGCTCGGCGACGAGGCGCAGGCGGGGATCGGGGACTTCGAGAACGGTCATGACGGTCATCCTGCGCAGCTAGGTTCCGCGCGGGGGTGCGTCAAGCACTTGGCTCAAGCCATTGGACGTCGTGCGCGCAACGCCTGCGCCAGCGTGCCCTCGTCGAGATAGTCGAGTTCGCCGCCGACCGGGAGGCCATGCGCGAGTTGCGTGACGCGGACGGAGAAGCGTTCGATGCGCTCGGCGATGTAGTGCGCGGTGGTCTGGCCTTCGAGCGTGGCGTTCATCGCGAGGACGACTTCGTCGATGCCGCCGGCTTCGATGCGGCGGACGAGGCTGTCGATGCTGAGATCCTCCGGACGGATGCCTTCGAGCGCGGACAGGCGGCCGCCGAGGACGTGGAAGCGGCCGGGGAACAGGCGGGACCTATCCAACGCCCACAGATCGGCGACTTCCTCGACCACGCACAGCGAGCGCTGGTCGCGACGCGGGTCGGCGCAGATCGCGCAGGGGTTGGTCGTGTCGACATTGCCGCACGTCGAGCAGTTCTCCAGCCGCTCGTCGACCGCGGTCAGCGCCTCGCGCAACGGGCCCAGCGCCGCGTCCCGCTTCTTGAGCAGATGCAGCACAGCGCGACGCGCGGACCGGGGGCCGAGGCCGGGGAGCCGGGCCAGCGCCTGCGTCAGCGCCTCGATCTCGGGGGATGCCATGGGGGAACAGATAGGGGGTTGCGTCGCTCCCCGCCAGCGTGTTCGAGAGGGGCATGCGGATCATCTTCATGGGAACGCCGGACTTCGCGGTGCCGGTGCTGGAAGCCCTCGTCGCGGCGGGGCATGACGTGATGGCGGCGTATTGCCAGCCGGCGCGACCGGGCGGGCGGCGGGGGCGCGAACTGGTGCCGTCGCCGGTGCAGATGCGGGCGGAGGCGCTGGGGATCGAGGTGCGGACGCCGGTGTCGTTCAAGGCGTCCTTGCCTGAGGGGTTGGAGGCTCGCGAGGCGTTTGGGGCTTTGAACGCGGATGTGGCGGTGGTTGCGGCGTATGGTCTTATTCTGCCGCGCGCGGTGCTGGAGGCGCCTCGGTTCGGGTGCCTGAACGTGCATGGGTCGCTGTTGCCGCGATGGCGCGGGGCGGCGCCGGTGCAGCGGGCTATCCTCGCGGGGGATGCCGAGACGGGCGTCGGGATCATGCAGATGGAGGCGGGGCTGGATACCGGGCCGGTGCGGCTTGAGGGACGGACGCCGATCGTCGGCAAGACCGCGGGCGACCTGACCGCCGAGCTGTCGGCGATGGGGGCGCGGTTGATGGGCGAGGTGCTGGGCGATCTCGACGCCTACCCCGCCCGGCCGCAGCCCGAGGAGGGCGTCACCTATGCGGCCAAGATCGAGAAGGCGGAGGCGCGGATCGATTTCGAGCGGTCGGCAGTCGAGGTCGAGCGGCTGGTACGGGCGATGAACCCGGCGCCGGGGGCGTGGTTCGAGCATGCGGGTGAGCGGGTGAAGGTGCTGGCCGCGGACGTGCTGCCATTCTCGTTTCTCGGTTGCGAGGGGTTGACGGTGAATGCCGAGCTGACGATCGGGTGCGGCGAGGGGGCGATCCGGCCGACCTTGGTGCAGCGGGCGGGACGCGGCGTCACCTCGGCCACGGAATTGCTGCGTGGGTTTGCGATCCCGTCGGGGACTCAGCTTTGACGCGGTTCGCGTTGACGGTGGAGTTCGACGGCCGGCCGTTCATGGGCTGGCAGCGGCAGAAGCACGGGCCGAGCGTGCAGGCGGCGCTGGAAGCCGCAGTGATGAAGATGACCGGCGAGACCGCCTCTGTGCAGGCGGCGGGGCGGACCGATGCGGGCGTGCACGGGATGGCGATGCGCGCGCATGTCGATATCGAAAAGCCGGTCGCGGCGTTTCGGTTGATGGAGGGGCTGAATGCGCTGGTTAAGCCGGCGCCGGTGTCGGTGCTGGCGTGCGAGGTGGTCGACGACGAGTGGCATGCGCGGTTTTCGTGTGTCGGGCGGTCGTACGAGTATCGGATCGTCAACCGGCGCGCGCCGTTGACGTTCGAGGCGGGGCTGGCTTGGCAGGTGCCTCAGCCGTTGGATGCGGGGGCGATGGCGGAGGCTGCGGGGGCGCTGGTCGGGCGGCATGACTTCACGACGTTTCGCTCGGCGCATTGCCAGGCGGATAGTCCGGTGCGGACTTTGGACCGGCTGGAGGTTGTGCGGGAGGGGGAGCGGATCTTTGTGTACGCGGCGGCGCGGTCGTTCCTGCATCATCAGGTGCGGTCGATGGTCGGGTGCCTGGCGCTGGTCGGAATGGGGCGCTGGGCGGTTGGCGATGTCGCCAAAGCACTCGCGGCGAAGGACCGGGCGATGCTCGGGCTGAATGCGCCGCCCGATGGGCTGTTCTTCGTTAGCGCGGTGTATCCCTGAGCGTCAGCGGAATTATCCATCAACTTTGATCGCGACGCTATTCCTCCCCTGGAAGGGGAGGTGGCAGCGCCTTGCGCTGACGGAGGGGTTACCCGCTCTCGATAGCGCGACATCCCTCCGTCGCTGCGCGACACCTCCCCCTACAGGGGAGGATAGTTAGCGGACGAACTTGGCGGCCAGCTCGACATGCGTCGACCAGCGGAACTGGCCGACCGGCTGGACCCAGTCGATCCGCCAGCCGGCGTCGCACAGCTCCTTGGCATCGCGCGCGAAGCTCGCCGGGTTGCAGGACACGTAGACGATCACCGGCGTCTTGCACTCCGCCAGCGCGGTCGCCTGCTCGCGCGCGCCGGAGCGGGGCGGATCGATCACCACCGCGTCGAACCGGTCGAGCTCGGCGACCGTCAACGGGCGACGGTAGAGATCGCGGTGCTCGGGGTAGACCGGGCGCTGGGTGCGGTGCGCGGCGGCTTTCAGCGAGCCTAGCGCGTCGCGCGCGCCCTCGGCCGCGTAGACCTTGGCGGGGATCGCAAGCGTGAAGGTGCCGAGGCCGGCGAACAGGTCAGCTACCGTTGCGGGCTTGCCGATCGCTTCGAGGACGGCCGCCGTAAGCGCAGCTTCACCATCAGGCGTGGCTTGCAGGAATGACGCGGGCGGGAGCGGTACGGGGACACCGCCCAAGGTGATCGTGACCGAATCAGGCTCCCACCGCGTCTCTGGTCCGAGACCATCGTCGAACGCTACGCGAGCAATCTTGTGGTCTTCGCAGAATTTGGTGAGCGCTTCGGCGGCAGGAAGACCTTCGGGAGCGAACCCGGTAATCAGGATGTCCGCGCCTTGGTCGGCGAGCGTCAGGTGGATGTCCGCGCGGCGGCGGAAGTTGAGGTGCTTGAGCAGTTGGCGCAAGGGCTGGACGAGCGCGAACAGGCGCGGGTCGAGGATCCAGCATTCCTTAATGTCGACGATCGTGTGCGCCTTTTCGGCGGTGAAGCCGAGCGTAATCTTGCCGCCCTTCCCCTCGGCGTGGAGCGTCGCACGACGACGGCTCCGTTCGGGCGAGATGTGCGGCGTGCGGATCGGGGCGGACAGGTCCTGGCCGTCGAGCGCGGAGGCGATGCGGTCGGTGACGAACTCGGCATAGGCCTGGTCGTCGAGATGCTGCAGCTGGCAGCCGCCGCAGGTCGGGAAATGCACGCAAGGCGGCGTCTGGTGATGCGGGCCTGGCGTGACGGTGCCGTCGGCGGCGAGCGTGTCGCCCGGTGCCGCGAAGGCGGCGTGGCGTCCGTCGGCGGTCATGCCGTCGCCGCGTGCCGCGACGCGAATGATCGTGTCGATATTCGTTTCAGAGGTCATAGCGCCGCTCTGGCCGACCTTAACGCATCCGCCAAGTCGTCGGCGATGAACGCCGGCCCCAATCGGCGGGCAGCGTCACCGTGGAGCCACACTCCGGCGCACGCTGCGTCGAGCGGATCGAGCCTGGCGGCGAGCATCGCGCCGATCGCGCCGGCGAGGACGTCGCCAGTGCCGGCGGTGGAGAGCCAGTCGCTGGCGCACTGTGCGATGCGGACGCGACCGTCGGGCGCCGCGATGACGGTGTCGGCGCCTTTGAAAACGACGATGGCGTTGGCGAGGTTGGCGGCGTCTCGGGCGCGGGTGATCTTGTCGGCATCAGATTTGCCGAAGAGCGCATCGAACTCGCCGGCGTGGGGCGTTAGGATGACGGGGACCTTCAGCACCTTGATCCGGTCCGGGTCGAGGAGGCGGAGCGCGTCGCCGTCGATAATCAAGGGGTGGCCCGAGTCCAGCGCCGCCTCCAGACGGGCCTTGGCGACATCGTCACGGCCAAGGCCGGGGCCGATCACGAGTGCGCGGATACGGTCGTTGGCGAGGGCTTGGTCGGTGAACGGTGCGCGGACGAGTGCGTGCGGCGGACCTTCGCTATCGCCGAGCAGGGTTACGTAGCCGGCGCCGGCACGCATCGCGGCGAGCGCGGCGAGGTCGGCGGCACCTGACATGCTGCCTGCGATGATCGCGACCATGCCGCGGGTGTATTTGTGCGAATCCGGGCCGGGAGTCGGGAGGCTTGGGGTTTGGAAGACTTCGGCTTGGCTGGTGGTGGGAACGCCGATGTCGAGGAGGCGGGTGTTGCCGCAATAGCGCGCGGCGGGTTGGAGGACGTGCGCAGGTTTTACCGCGCCTAGGGCGAGCGTAAGATCGAAGACGGGGGGCGTGCTGAGCGCTTGGCCGGTGTCGGTGGCGAGGCCGCTGGGGAGGTCGATCGCGATGGTGAGGTTTGCGGCGGTGGCGAGGGTGCGCAACTTCCCCACAATCACCCCCTCCCCGGCCTCCGCCGGGGAGGTGCTCTGGGTTTGGGTTCCGATCACATCGAGGGGACGCGTCAGGCCGGTGCCGAATAATGCGTCCAGCAGGATGGGTGCGGGCTTGGCCCCGGCCAGCGTTTCGATGGGACCGGACCACCCTGCCCTCGCCGACTTTGCCGCGTTCGTCTTCGGTTCCGACAGCGCCGCGACGCGAACCGTCACGCCCATCTCCGCCAACACCCGCGCCGCCACGTAGCCGTCGCCGCCGTTGTTGCCGGGGCCGCAGAGGATCAGCACCTCGTTCACGCCCGCCACCCGGCGAACCGCGTGCGCGATCGCGGTGCCGGCGCGGTCCATCAACGTCTCGACCGTCGCGCCGCCGGCGATCACCGCATCTTCCGCCGCGCGCATTTCGGCGGCGGTCAGGATGGGCTGGCCTTCGATTCGGATCATGACGTCTTGGCCGCGTCCTTGACGGTCGCCGGCAGGCGGTAGCGGTCGCCGCCGAGCGCCACCTCGATGCCGTCCGCGCCGGTGATCGTGACCTTGGCGACTTCGGCGCCGTCCGCCGCGATCACCCCGCGGCCGTCCTGCGTCACCAGCAACCGACGGAACGCACCGTCGGGATGGCGAATCGTCAGGACCAGGCCGTCGCTCCCTTGCGCCCGCTCGACCGTGCACGTCGAAGCGAACGCGGCGTCACCGCGTGCGCAAGCGATCCGGGTGTCGCCCGCGGTCTCGCTGCGCTGCTGCGCCTCGACCTGTTCGCTGCTCGGCTGCCCGCGCCCACATGCTGCGAGCGGGAGCGAGAAAAGCACCGTAACAGCCGGTATTCGCTTAAATATCCGCGTAGACATGGGTTTCGGCTGCGGCTCCGGGGTGCGTGACGGCACCCTTGTAGGCCGGGCCGACGGTCTTCGCATAGCGCCACAATGCGCCTGAGCCATAATCGTTGGCGCGCGGCACCCACGCAGCACGGCGCGCCGCCATCACGTCCTCGGGAACGTCGAGGTTGATCGTGCCGGCCTCGGCGTCGATGTGGATGATGTCGCCATTCTCGACCAAGGCGATCGGGCCGCCGTCTGCCGCTTCGGGGCCGACATGGCCGATGCAGAAGCCGCGCGTGCCGCCGGAGAAGCGCCCGTCGGTGATCAGCGCGACGCTCTCGCCCATCCCGAGGCCGTAGAGCGCGGCGGTGGTCGACAGCATCTCGCGCATGCCGGGGCCGCCCTTGGGCCCCTCGTAGCGGATGACGATGACTTCGCCTTCGTTGATCTCGCGGTTTTCGACCGCGGCGAAGGTATCCTCCTCGCAATCGAACACGCGCGCCGGCCCTGAAAACTGGAGGCGGTGCATGCCCGCGACCTTCACGATCGCGCCTTCGGGGGCGAGGCTGCCGCGCAAGCCTACCACTCCGCCCGTAGGCGTCAGCGGCGTCTTGATGTCGTAGATGACCTTCTGGTCGGGGTTCCACGTCACCTGGTCGATGTTCTCGCCCAGCGACTTGCCTGTCACCGTCAGGCAATCGCCGTTGAGGAACCCGCCCGCGAGCATCGTCTTCATCAGCATGTAGACGCCGCCAGCCTCGTACATGTCCTTGGCGACATACTTACCACCGGGCTTCAGGTCCGCGATGTACGGCGTGGTCTTGAAGATCTCGGCGACGTCGAACAGGTCGAATTCGATACCCGCCTCGCTCGCCATCGCGGGCAGATGCAGCGCGGCGTTGGTCGAGCCACCGGTCGCGGCGACGACGCGCGCGGCGTTGATGAACGCCTCGCGCGTGCAGATGTCGCGCGGGCGGATATTGTCGGCCAGGCA
>JAJNQF010000031.1 GCA_021154945.1 Sphingomonas sp. | reverse complement strand
GATCCGGATCGCCGACGACAGCGCCTGCGTGGTCACGCCGAGATTGGCGGCGAGATCGAAGCGCGGGCGGATGACGATTTCCGGGCGCTGCATTCCGCCAGAGACGCGCGGTGCCGTCAGCGACTTGAGCGAGCCCATCTCGGCGACGATCCTGTCGGCCGCCTGTTGCAGCTTGGCTGGATCGCTGCCGCCGAGGACGATCGTCACGTCACGCCCACTGCCGCCCCAGCCGGACTGCGAGCGGAACGACACGCGTGCATCGGGGATCGCGGTCATCTGTGGCGCGAGCCGGCGTTCGAAATCGACCGACTTCTCCTTGCGATCGGGGCGAAGGTTCGCGGTCACGATTCCGCTGCCGACCCGGGTGCGCGCATAGACGGTGGCGACTTCGGGTTGCTGGCTGAGGATCTCCCCGACCCGCGCGACCACCGCATCGGTCTGCGCGAGGGTGGTACCGGGCACCATCTCGATCTGCGCGGTCGAATCATCCTCGTCGCGGGTCGGCTGGAACTGCGAGGGGATGACGGTGAACATGAATAGCGTCAGCGCGAAGGCGACCACGCCCGCGCCGATCGCCCACATCCGGTGATCCATCACGCGGTTGAACATCCTCCGGACGCCGCCGCGTGCGCGCCATGCCGCCGCCTTGCGGCTGTCGAGCGTCCAGTGGAGCGTGCGGACGTACCAGTCCATGATCTTGCCCTCGCCGTGGCTGGCATGGCCGAACGACTTGAGGAAATACGCCGCGATCATCGGCGTCACGAGCCGTGCGACCGCAAGGCTCATCAGCACGGCCGCGACCACCGTCAGGCCGAAATTCTTGAAGAACTGCCCCGCGATACCCGGCATCAGCGCGACCGGCATGAACACCGCGACGATCGCCATCGTCGTCGCCAGCACGGCGAGACCGATCTCGTCGGCGGCGTCGATCGATGCCTGATAGGCGGACTTGCCCATCCGCATGTGCCGGACGATGTTCTCGATCTCGACGATCGCGTCATCGACCAGCACACCCGCGACCAGGCTGAGGGCGAGCAAAGTCATGCCGTTCAGGTCGAAGCCGAGCAGGTCCATGAACCAGAAGGCGGGGATCGCCGACAGCGGGATCGCCAGCGCGGAGATCGCGGTCGCACGCCAGTCGCGCAGGAAGATGAAGACGACGATGACGGCGAGGATCGCGCCCTCGATCATCGCGTGGATCGCGCTTTCATACTGCGCTTCGGTATATTCGGTGGTGGTGTAGCGCTGGACGAACTTGACCGACGGATTGCGCTTTTCGAGCGCGCGCAGCTTCTCGACCGCGGCATGATAGACGGTGACGTCGGACGCGCCCTTGGCCCGCTGGAAATCGAAGGTGATCGCCTGGCGCCCGTCGACCGTCGCGCGGCTGCGCTGCTCGGCGTAGAGATCGCGGACCTGCGCGATGTCGGCCAAACGCACGGTGCGACCATTGCCGACGTTGATCTGCGTCTGGCCGAGGTCGCTCGCGTCGCGCGCGTTGCCGAGCACGCGGATCGACTGTTCGGACCCGGCGATCTCGGCACGCCCGCCCGCCGCGTTCAGATTGACCTGACGCAACTGCAGATTGACCTGGCTTGCGGTCAGGCCCTGGCTCTGGAGCTTCAGCGGATCGAGGATGACGCGGATCTCGCGGCTGACGCCGCCGTTGCGGCTGATCGTCGCCATGCCGGGGATCGACAGCAATTCCTTGGTGACGGTGTCGTCGATGTACCAGGAGAGCTGTTCGACGGTCATGTCGGTGGTGATCGCCGCGAAGCTCGCGACGTCGTTGCCGCTGGTGTTCGCGCGGTACACCTGCGGCTCGAGAATGCCGTCGGGCAGATCGCTGCGGATCTGTGCGATCGCGTCGCGCACGTCGTTCACCGCGCGGTCGATCGGGGTACCGATGGTGAGCTGGATCACCGTTTCCGAATTGCCTTCGGTGACGGTCGAGTTGATCTCGTCGATGCCCTGGAGCGAGCGCACCGCCGCCTCGACGCGCTGCGTAACCTGCGTCTCCATCTCGGTCGGCGCGGCGCCCGGCTGGTTGACGACGACGATCGCGATCGGAAAGTCGATGTCGGGATCGCGGTTGACGTCCATCCGCATGAAGCTGACGACGCCCGCAAGCATCAGGGCCAGGAACAGGACGATCGGCGGAACCGGGTTGCGGATCGACCAGGCCGAGATGTTGCGGAAGTTCATGGGCTCAGCTCGCCTTCTTGGTGATCGGCTTGACCGTCTGCCCAGGGGCGAGGAAGCCACCCGCGGACTGGACGACGCGCTCCGAGCCGTCGAGGCCGCCGATGATCGTCACGCCGGCATCGGAGACCTGACCGATCTTCACGTTGCGCCGGACGATCTTGTCGCCCGGCCCGACGATATAGACGTAATTGCCCTTCTCGTCGCTCTGCAACGCGGAATCGGGAAGCAGCGGCGCCTGCGTCACGCCGCCGACGATGGTCGCCGCGGCGAACCCGCCGGGGCGCAGCGCCGGATCGTATTTGACCGCGATGCGCGCGATGCCCTGGCGCGTCTGCGGATCGATCACGGGCGAAACCTGCCACACTTCGCCGGGATAGCCCTGCGTGGTGCCGACCGGCACGACCGTCGCGCGCGCCCCGACGTGCAGCCCGGTCAGGTCCGCTTCGCTCAACTGCGCGCGCATCTCCATCTGGCCGCCCATCGCCATGCGGAACAGGACGCCTGCCGATGGCCCGACGATCTGGCCGGCCTCGACGCCACGGGTCAGCACCAGACCGGCGGCAGGGGCGCGGATATCGAGCCGCCCGTTGCGCGCACGCGCCTCGCCGAGCGTCGCCTGCGCCACCTTCACCCGCGCCGCCGCGGCATCGCGGGTCGCTGCCTTGCGCTGCAGATCGGCCTTCGAGATGAAGCCACGATCGACGAGCTGCTTGGCCCGGTCGAGTTCGGCCTGCGCGATCGTCTCGTCCGAGCGCGCGACGCTGACCGAAGCGGCGAGCGACGCCGCGGTCTCGTTCTGGACCGAGCGATCGACCGTCGCGAGCACCTGGCCCGCCGAAACCCAGGTGCCGGGTTCGACCAGCACGCGCGTGATCATTCCGCCCTCGCCCGCGACGCCGACCGGCATCTCGCGTCGTGCCGCCAGCGTACCCGTCGCCGAGATCGTCCGGTCGACCGCCTGCCGGCCCGGCACGACCACCGACACGGTCGGCAATTGCGCGCCGGGCGTCGCGGCCGCGACGTCCTTCTTGCCGGCCTTGAAGGCATAGACCGCCACCGCGATCGCCAGGACGAGAATCACGGCGATGATGACGTTGCGGCGGCGATGCGATGGCGCGCTATAGTCCGGCAACGCCAGTGGCTCTTCGCTCTCGCCACCGATCATCTTCGTCTCGTAATTCATGCGCGTCACAATCCCAATTCCGACCGGTCTTGTCTCGACCCGCTTCGCCATTCGCACGCTGTGTTATCTGAATAAGTCACCGTGCTCAAGCCCCTCGACTAGCACGAACGCGAAGACATGCTTCGAATCCGATCTATCCGCAATGATGTTCAAAGAGTTTGGGATGTTCAAAGAGTTTGGGACGTTCGAAGAGTTTGGCGACGTTCAGCTTGCGTTGACGTGCGCGGCGCCACACGCCGACATATTGCTACACGGGAGACATAGTCATGAAGATCGCAACGTTCCTTACCACGCTGGCCGGCGTCGCCGTCGCGTTGCCGGGAACTGCCGCCATCGCGCAGACCGCGCCGACCACGGTCGAGCCGATGATCCCGGCGGCGGGCACCGTGCTCGACGTGACGGCGGAGGGTCGCACGACCCGCGTGCCCGATCTCGCGACGATCCGTGCCGGCGTCGTCTCGCAATCGACGACCGCCGCAGCCGCGCTCACCGACAATGCGCAGCGTATGGCGAAGGTGCTCGCGGCGCTGAAGCGGGCGGGCGTGGCGCCGCGCGACATCGCGACGTCGTCGGTCCAGCTCGCGCCGCAATATCGCTATGCCGACAACCAGCCGCCGGTGATCACCGGATATCAGGCGACCAACACCGTCTCGATCCGCTTCCGCGACGTGGCGAAGTCCGGCGCGATCCTCGATGCGCTGGTGGCGGAGGGTGCGAACCAGATCGACGGGCCGAACCTGTCGATCGACAAGCCCGAGACCGCGCTCGACGAAGCGCGGGCCGACGCGATCGCGCAGGCCAAGCGTCGCGCGGATCTCTACGCGAAGGCAGCCGGGCTGCGGGTGTCGCGGATCGTCTCGATCGCCGAATCGGGGCAGGATACCGGCGGCTCGCCGCAGCCGATGTTCATGGCACGCGCGTCGATGGCCAAGGACAGCACGCAGATCGCACCGGGCGAGAAGGACGTGACGGTCACGGTATCGGTGCGGTTCCTGCTGAACTGACATTCAACTGCTCCCCTCCCTCAAAGGGAAGGGCTGGGGGTGGGTAGGCTCGCTTATGCCGCGACCGTTCGAACACATGGAACCCGACC
>JAJNQF010000014.1 GCA_021154945.1 Sphingomonas sp. | reverse complement strand
AATCCGGCTGCAGCTTCGCCGCGCGGTCGGTCGCGAGCGCCTCGATGTCGGTCACCAGCGACGAACTCTGCGCGCGCCAGTCGTCGAGCCCGGCGAGCGCGGTTTGCGCGGTGATCCACGCATCGCTGCCGACCGCCCCGCCGCGCGCCGACCGTGCCAGCGCCTCCGCCTTCGCCGCATCGCGCGTAAAGCCCGTCGTGATCGCATCGAGCTTGCCCGAGATCGCCGAGATCTCCTTGTCGAGCGCCGGATCGGGTGCCGCCACCGCCGCCTTCGCCTCGGGCTCGGCAAATCCGAGCTTCTCTACCGGCCGCACGCCGAGCGACGGGTAGGTGTTCGGATCCTTGCTGCACGCGCCGGTTGCCAGGACCAGCGCGAACGATGCGAAGCGGAGCGAAAAGGCGTGTTTCATGTCCGCCGCTCTATGCCGGCCGGCGCTCGTGCACAACTTTCTCGCGGCAAACCCTTGCGCCCCCGAAAATGCCTGCTATCAGCGCCCCTCCAGTGCACCCATAGCTCAGCTGGATAGAGCATCAGACTACGAATCTGAGGGTCGGGCGTTCGAATCGCTCTGGGTGCACCAGGATTTTCCGCTTCATAGCGGGCTTGTCGAACCGGACACGGGACGGCGATGCACCCATAGCTCAGCTGGATAGAGCATCAGACTACGAATCTGAGGGTCGGGCGTTCGAATCGCTCTGGGTGCACCATTCTTCATCATCGGGTCTTCAGCCATGCGGCGATGCGATCGAGTAGTCGTGACGTCGCATCGACGCGTCCGCCGAATTGCAGGAAGGCGTGGATCATGCCGTCGAACCGGTGGTGATCGACCGCGACGCCGGCTTCGCGCAGGCGTTGGCCGTACGCTTCGCCCTCGTCACTTAGCGGGTCGTTCTCGCACGTCACCAGCAGGGTCGGGGGCAGGGCGCTCAAGTCCTCCGCCAGGATCGGCGATGCACGCGGATCGACCCGCGCGTCCGGCGATGCGAGGTATAGGTCGATCTGCCGCTCCAGCGACGCGGCGTCGATAATGTTGCCGTCCTCGCTCTTGCGCGACGGATAGGCTGTGTCGCGGCGCAGGTCGGTGTTCGGGTAGAGCAGGATCTGGCCGCTCAGCGCCGGGCCGCTTTCCGCAGCGGCGCGTGCGGCGAGAGCGGTTGCAAGCGTGCCGCCGATGCTGTCGCCCGACACGACGATCCGCGATGCGTCAATATCGAGCGCTGCGGCTTGCGCGACGAGGCCCGTCAAGGCCGTCCAGCTATCGTCGAGCTGCGCGGGAAAGCGGTGTTCGGGTGCGAGGCGATAGGCGGGTGCGGCGACCAGCCAGCCGGTGCGGTTTGCCAGTGCTCGCAGCGCCGGGTCGTGACCGTCGATCGACCCCGCAATCGCCCCGCCGCCGTGGATGTGGAGCAGCAGCGGCAAGGGCCCCGGCTTCGGCCGATACAGGCGCACGACCAGCGGCCCCGTTTCGGACGGCAGCAGGAGGTGCGTGATCGCGTGCACCGGTTCGGGTTCGCCCGAAAACGTCTTGAGCAAGGCCGTCTGATAGCGGAAATCCGCCAACCACTGCGCATCGTCCGCCATGGGGTCGGCGTCCGGCGCCAGTGTTGCGATCGTCTCGAGTATCGTCCGGGCCTGAGGATCCACCTGCATCTCCTTTGGGCGTGGGACGTTCGACGGTTGCGACGGGTTCCCGCACGCGCGCCCTGCGACTTTGGGCATGGCTGCGCGTTCGGCCCACAACAGATGCGAAGGAGATCGTGATGAAGCGGACGGGCAAGGGCTTGATTGGTGGTGCGGTGCTGGCGGCGATGTCGGGGATCGGGTTGTCGCTCTATTCGAGCCGGGTCGCGCGCAAGGCGGAGGAACTGGTGCCCGCGGAAGGGCGCTTCCTCGATGTCGCGGGCGCACGGCTGCACTATCTCGATGTCGGATCCGGTCCGACGATCGTCATGGTCCACGGTCTTGGCGGGCAGTTGCGCAATTTCAGCTATGCGCTCGTCGACCAGTTGAAGGACGAATATCGCGTGATCGTCGTCGATCGGCCGGGGTCGGGCTATTCGGTCGCTACCGGCGCCACGACGCCGGGGATCATCGCGCAGGGGGCGATCATCGCCGACTTCATCCAGAAGCTCGGGCTCGATCGGCCGCTGTTCGTCGGCCATTCGCTGGGTGGCGCGATCGGGCTGGCAGTGGGCCTCGACCATCCGCATCTGGTCCGCGCACTCGCGCTGATCGCGCCGCTGACGCAGCCGCTGGAACAGGTGCCGGAGAGTTTCCGTCGGTTGGCGCGGATCCCGTCGGGTGCGCGGCTGGCGTTCGCGCAAGTGCTGGGCACGCCGCTGAGCCGCCTGACCGCGAAGAAGACGCTCGAGGGTGTGTTTGCGCCTGAGGCGGTGCCGGAGGATTTCGTGACGCGGGGCGGTGGCGCGCTGTCGGCGCGGCCGATCGCGATTGCGGCGGCGGCGGCGGATCTTGCCGGGGCGAACGACGACGTGAAGGCGATGGTCGGGCGGTATGCGGAGATCGGCGTGCCGACGCGGATCTTGTTCGGGCGGCAGGATGCGATCCTCGATCCGGCGTGGAATGGTCACCGGACCGCGGCGGTGGTTCCGGGGGCCAAGATCGACACGATCGAGGGGGGGCACATGATCCCGATCACCGCGCCTGAGGCGTGTGCGCGGTTCGTGCGAGCTGCGTTTGCGGCTG
>JAJNQF010000002.1 GCA_021154945.1 Sphingomonas sp. | reverse complement strand
TGGATCGGCCGTTCGGCGATCTCGTTGCAGCACAACACGCCGATCACCGGCTTGATCGGCCCGTCGTCGCTCCGGCAGCACGCAAACCGCATCATCGCGCCAGCCGACGCCTCGGCACGCGCAGTTGGCCTGCGCCATCGTCTGCCCTTCGCCGCATCGTCGCCTCCATCCAAGGTGACGATCATCCCCCATAGTGGTGGGATTTCCCAGTCGATTGAGCTTTCGACGGAGCAATTTTTAGTTGGCGCGCCGAAGGATGGCACGGTCAGCGCTTGCCGAAGCACCGCGGTTCGGCAAGCATGGCCGAAAGGGGAGAAACCAGATGCTCAAGGCACTCTTGATCGGCCTGACCGCCACCGTTGCGCTGCCGCTCTACGCTCAGACGACACCTGCGCCGCAAACCCGGCCAGCCGCCGCCACGTATATCCAGGCAGGCACGTTGCTCGATCGGCCGGGCCAGCCGCCGCGCGGCAACACAACGATCATCGTCCGCGACGGCAAGGTCGCCGAACTGCGCGACGGCTTCGTGGCACCCGAACAGGGGGCGGCGCTGATCGACCTGCGCACCGCGTTCGTCATGCCGGGGCTGGTCGATATGCACGTCCACCTCTGGGGTATCGGCGGCGATCCGATGCGGGCACGACTGGAGGCGCTGAACCGCGACCGGTTCGACGACGAGATGACCGCCGTCGCGAACGCGCGCACGACGTTGAACTCAGGCTTCACCTCGGTCCGCGATCTCGGTGGCGACCCGCGCGGTATCCGTGCGCTGCGCGACGCGATCGACGCGGGAACGGTCGAGGGCCCGAGCATCACCAACGCGGGCGAGATGATCTCGGTGACCGGCGGCCATGGCGACGGCGGCAACGGGCTTGCCGAAGAATTTGCCGACATGGTCCATGGCAAGGAGGTCAATCTGTGCGACGGCCCCGACGATTGCCGACGCGCAGTGCGGGCGCAAGTGGCACTGGGCGCCCGCGTCATCAAATTCGCGGCCACCGGCGGTGTTCTCTCGAACGTGAGCGGTGGCCTCGGCCGCGCAATGACTCCGGACGAGATGCGCGCGATCATCGAGACGGCGCATGCGCTGGGCCGCAAGGTCGCCGCGCATAGCCACGCAGCCGAGGGCACCAAGGCGGCGCTGGAAGCCGGCGTCGACTCGATCGAACACGGCACGTTCCTCGACGAGGAAACCATCCGGCTGTTCAAAGCCAAAGGCGCCTACCTCGTGCCGACCGAGATCGCGCCCGTCGCAGCGCTCGCACAGGCGCGCGGTGGCGCCTTGCCGCCAGCGACGATCGTCAAGGCCGAGGCTGCCGCCGCCGCCATGGCCGCCAGCCACCGCCGCGCGTATGCGGCCGGTGTGAAGGTCGCATTCGGCACCGACACCGGCGTATCGAAGCATGGCGACAACGGCACCGAGTTCGCACTGATGGTGAGGAACGGCCTCACGCCGACCCAGGCGATCGCGGCCGCGACGACCGGCGCCGCCGACCTGCTCGGACGCGACGACATCGGCACGCTCGCCATCGGCAAGACCGCGGACATAATCGCCGTGCGGGGCTCGCCGCTCGAAGACGTAACCCGCCTCGAGCATGTCGACTTCGTGATGCACCGCGGCGCGATCGCAAAGGGTCCGCAACCCGGCACCTGACTGCGGTTCCGGACGACACAATCGAACCGGTCGCCTTGGCAAATGCCCGCCGAACTGCGACCGTCGGGCTCAGGCGATCTCGGAGAACGACGACATGCTACGGGCGGGATGGATTTTGGGGATCGGGCTGTGCGCAGCCCCGGCCGCGGCACAGAGCGTACGCGTCGAAGGGGGCACGCTCGAAGGCGTCCGCCTGACGGCGTCGCAAGCGCCGGTCGATACCTATCGCGGAATCCCCTACGCCGCGCCGCCGATCGGTCCGCTCAGGTGGCAGCGACCCAAGCCTGCCGCACGGTGGAGCGGCGTGCGGAAGGCGGACGCATTCGGTGCACGCTGCATGCAGCAGGCCTTGTTTGCCGACATGAAGTTTCGCTCGCCCGGCATCGCCGAGGACTGCCTGACGCTCAACGTGTGGGCGCCGGCCGGTACGAAACCCGGCGCGAAGCTTCCCGTGCTGTTCTACATCCATGGCGGCGGCGCGATCGCGGGCGACGGGTCCGAACTCCGCTATGACGGCGCAGCACTGGCACGGCAGGGCATCGTCGTCGTGACGATCAACTACCGGCTCGGCGCATTCGGCTTCCTCGCGACCAGCGACCTCGTCGCGGAATCGCCGACGCACACCGCGGGCAATTACGGCCTGCTCGATCAGGCCGCCGCGCTGGCCTGGGTCCGCCGCAACGCCGCCGCATTCGGGGGCGATCCGGCGCGCATCACGATCGGCGGGGAAAGCGCCGGATCGATGTCGGTCAGCGTGCTGATGACCTCGCCGCTGACCCGCACGCAGTTCGCGGGCGCGATCGGCGAGAGCGGCGGCGTGATGCCGCCGAGCTTCCGCCCCAAGTCGCTGGCGCAGGCGACCGCGAATGGTGACGCATTCGTGCGCACGGCGGGCGCGCGTTCGATCGCAGACCTCCGCGCGATGCCGGCCGACGCAGTGCTCGCCGCGCAGGGCACCCAGCGCCTTCGCGCGGACTTCATCGTCGACGGCCTGTTCCTGACCGAGGCGCCGATCGACACCTATGCGGCAGGACGAGCGGCACGCGTGCCGTTGCTGGTGGGTTCGAATTCGCAGGAGGGCAGTTGGACCGGCGTCCTGAATGGCCAGCCGCCGACGGTCGCGAATTACCGCGCCGGCATCGCCCGGCTCTACACCGATGCCGATGCCCTGTTCGCGCTGTACCCGGCACGGACCGATGCGGAGGTGCCGGCCGCCGCGACGAGGCTGGCGAGCGACACGTTCCTTGGCGCATCGACCTGGAAGTGGTTCGACCTGCATCGCCGGACCCGGCAGCCGACCTATTATTACTATTTCTCGCATCCCCGGCCCGCGGCGCTGCCACCGCTGACCAACCCCGAGGTCCCGCCGATGGGCGCGGTGCACAGTGCCGAGATCGAATATGCGCTCGGCAATCTCGATACAAACCCGGCCTATGCGTGGACCCCCGACGATCGGCGCATATCCGCCGTCTTCCAAGGCTATTTCGCGGCGTTCATCAAGACCGGCAACCCGAACGCGACCGGCCTGCCGACCTGGCCCGTCGCATCGCCCGGCAATGGCGCGATCATGCGTCAGACCGTCGATATGCAGACGCGTGCGGAGCCGTTTACCGAGCAGGCGCGCTACGAGGCTGCGGTTCCCCTGCTCGAGAACCGCCGGCCCTGACCGCGCAGGCTGGCGTCACGCGGTGCGTCAGATCTGGTCGAGGAACACCGCGCCGGGGACCGCCAGCGTCTGCTTGGTGGCGGTCAGCCGGCCGTCGCTCTCGACCTTGAAGATCGCGACGGTGCCGGAGCGTTCGTTGGCAACCACCAGCCGCCGCTGCGCGTCGAGGAGCAGGAACGCGCGTGGCCAGTTGCCACCGCTCGCGATGTGCTGGAGTGGGCTCGGCACGCCCGCGGAATCGAGTGCGAACACCGCGATGCTGTCATGCCCGCGGTTGGAGACGTAGAGCCGTCGCCCCGCACGGTCGATCGCGATATGCGCCGCCTGCGATGCGCCGCGATGCTGGGCCGGCAGTGTCGAGACGATATGTCGCGTGACGAACCGCCCATCCGCTTCTGCGTCGAGCATGATCAGCGTGTTCGACATCTCGCAGACGACATAGGCGACCGGCCGTGTCGGATGGCGTGCGAGATGCCTTGGCCCGGCCCCCGCCGGCGCGCGCCACGCGACCACCGGCTCCGCGAGCGTCCGCGCGCGCGGATCGAACCGATAGGCGAAGATCGCATCCGCGCCGAGATCGACCGAATGCAGCCAGCGCCGATCCGGGCTGAACCCGACCCAATGCGCGTGCGGTCCGTCCTGCCGATCATGGTTCGGGCCGCTGCCGGTATGGCGGAACAGCGTCGGCTGGCCGGGAACGCCGGTCCGTCGGTCGAGCTGATAGAAGGCGACGCTGCCACTGGAGTAATTGGCGATCGCAAGGCACGCGCTGGCCCGGTCGATCGCGACATAGCAAGGGTCGGCCCCAGCGGTCGGCACGATGCCGCGCCGTGTCCAGCCGGGCGCGTAGGCCGCGATCTCGCCGGCCGCATTTTCGCGAACGAGGTAGTAGGCACCGCCGGGGCCACCACCGGCACCGAACGAGGCGTCCGCGATCCCGGCGATCGGCGTTCCGACCTGCCATTGGTCTTGGCGCGGATCGTACTTGATCGGGTACAGGCCCTTGCCACCCTCGCGCGCGTAGGTCCCGGCGATCAGCGTGATTGCGCCCGATGCGGCGCGCTTGGCGACCGCCGGAAAGGCGATCGTTGCCGCCATCCCGGCAAGCGCGGACCGTCGTGTCGTCGTCCAGTCGGTCATCATCGGTCCTCGGCTAGCAGCGGCATCGATGGCGGTTCATGCGTCATGCCCGGCGCGGTGGCAACGCAGCGTGTGCCGAAGCGCAGCCATTGCTGACGAACACGCGTTCGGCGGGCCCCGGCGGCGGCGAGGAGCGCGATACCGCGCGTATTCGCTCGCTGGGCGTCGATCATGAAACGGACTCCTGCATCGGTCGTTTCGAATAGTGCATCCGTCCACCGCGGACGATCACGACCAAGGTCGTAATAGGCGGCGCACCGCGTTTCCCGGATAGAGGGACCCGCGGCGCGCGTCTGATGATACCGACCGACCCCGTCCTGCCATGGAGAGCCCGTGTCTTCCCTCGACGAAACAGTACGAATGCCATCCGCCGCCGCCCGTTATGCGATCGTCGTCATGGGGGTCAGCGGCAGTGGCAAATCGACGATCGGGGCCGCGCTGGCCGCACGTCTCGGATGCCAATTCCTCGAAGGAGACGCCTTCCATACGCCGCACAGCGTCGCAAAGATGCGGGCGGGGCAGCCACTCGACGACCAGGACCGCTGGCCCTGGCTCGACCGCGTCGCCGCCAGCTTGCGCGATACGGCCGATAGCGACGGCGTTGCGGTCGGGGCCTGCTCCGCGCTGAAGCGTATCTATCGCGATCGGCTGTCCAAGATGGCGGGTATCCCACTGCTGTTCGTGTTCCTCGACACCACCGACCAGGACGAACTGTCGCGGCGACTGGCGCATCGTTCGGGGCACTACATGCCCACCAGCCTCATCGCGAGCCAGCTCGACACCCTGGAAAAGCCGCAGCCCGATGAGCGTGCGCTTACCCTCTCCGCCGGTCTGTTGCCCGATCGGGCCTGCGACGTCGCGCTGGACTGGATCCTGCGCGAGAGACCTGTCCACGACGAAGAGCGCCTCGGGAGGGCTGTCTAATGGAACTCGGAAGACGTGATTTGCTCGTTGCGGCGGCGACGCTGGCGGCGACGTCGAGCGCAGCCTGCGCTGCGCCTCCGCGCAAGCTGGGCTATGCGATCGTCGGGCTCGGATATTACGGGCTCGAAACGATCCTGCCGCAGTTCGTCAATTGCGAGCATTCGCGCGTGACCGCGCTGGTCAGCGGCGATCGGGCCAAGGCGCTCGCGACCGCAGCCAAATACGACGTGCCGGAGCGGTCGATATATACCTATGCCGATTTCGACCGCATCCGCGACAATCCCGACGTCGACATCGTCTATGTCTGCCTGCCCAATTCGATGCACGCCGAATACACCATTCGCGCGGCGAAGGCGGGCAAGCATGTGATGTGCGAGAAGCCGATGGCGATCTCGGTGGCCGAGTGCGAGGCGATGATCCGCGCGTGCAAGACCGCGGGCAAGAAGCTGATGATCGGCTATCGCTGCCACTTCGAGCCGTTCAACCTTGAGGCGATGCGGCTCGCGAAGTCCGGCGCTGCGGGCAAGATCCGCTATGTCCGTTCGGAGCACGGCTTCGTCCAGGGCGACCCGAACAAATGGCGCCTGAAGCGCGCGATGGCAGGCGGCGGGTCGCTGATGGACATGGGCATCTACAGCCTCCAGGCCGCACGCTACATGACGGGCGAGGAGCCGATCGCGGTCACTGCCCGTGAATCCACCGACCGCCGCGATCCGCGCTTCCGTGAGGTCGAGGACATGATCGAATGGACGCTGGAATTCCCGTCCGGCGCGATCGCCGGATGCCAGTCGATGTACAGCGCCAACCAGAACCACATCCTGCTGATGGGCGACAAGGGTCGCGTCGAGCTAGAACCGGCGACTCGCTATGACGGCAACCAGTTGTGGACCGGTCGCGACGGTCGCGAGACCGCGATCACCAGTCCTCCCCCGGGGCCCGGCAAGACCCAGTTCGCCGGGCAGCTGGATCATCTGGCGGAATGCATTCTAGACGGACGCGAGCCGATCGTTTCCGGTGAGGAAGGCTTGCGCGACATGCGGATCGTCGAGGCGATCTACCGGTCCGCGCGCGAAGGCCGGACGGTGAAGCTGTGATGCGGCCGTTGCTTGCGGTCGCGGTCGCGATGATCGCAACCTCGGCTCTCCCCGCGCAGACCACCAGCGATCCGACGAGCTTTGCCGGATCGGCCGATGTTCGCGCGCGGATCGTCGCGCTCGAAAAGACGATGAAACCGGGCCAGGGGTTCGCCATGGCGCCGCTGGTCGAGGCGGGCGGGACTAGCGCCGCGCTCGAATTTTGGAAGGCGCCGGGCAAGCCTGCGGTACACCCCGACGAGGCCGAATATGCGACGGTGATGGCGGGTTCGGGGACGCTGGTCTCGGGCGGCACGCTGGTCGCGCCGAAGCTGCGCTTTGCGGGGCTCGTCGAAGGCGATCGGATCGAAGGGGGTACGACGCGGAAGCTCGCGGTCGGCGACGTGTTCCTGATCCCGGCGGGGGTGCCGCACTGGTTCGGCATCGACGGCAAGCTGGTCATGCTCGGGACAAAGATCAGGACGTCAGGTCAGCGGAAGCCCAGCCAGTAGAGCAAGCCGATGTTGACCGCGAGCAGGGGCAAGGCGGTCGGTATCTGCGCGCGGATGACGGCGTTCTTGTCCTTCAGCTCGAGTAGTGCCGCGGGGACGAGATTGAAGTTCGCCGCCATCGGCGTCATCAGCGTGCCGCAGAACCCGCTGAGCATGCCGATCGCCGCGACTACGGCGGGATCGCCGCCATAGTGGCGCACCAGCAGCGGGATGCCGATCGCCGCGGCCATGACGGGGAACGCCGCGAAGGCGTTGCCCATGACCATCGTGAACAGCGCCATGCCGAGCGTAAAGGCGAGGACTGCGCCGAACAGGCTGCCTTCGGGGATTGCGTGGCCGGCCAGCCCGCCGACAACGTCACCGACGCCGGCCAACGCGAAGACAGCGCCGAGACTCGCCAGCATCTGCGGGAGGACCGCGGCCCAGCCGATCGCGTCCATCAGCCTGACGCCTTCCGCGAGCGGCTTGGCGAGGCGGGGGCGGAACCAGAGGTGCATGGCGACCAGCGCGATCAGGACGCCGCAGGTGAGTGCGACGAGCGTCGCCTGCTTCGGGTCGACGAGGCTAGGGACTGCGCGGAAGAGGACGGTCCCGCCGAGTGCTGCGGCGGGGATGATCAGCGCGGGCAGAAATATACGGTTGCCGAGCCGTGCAGCTTCGGCGCGCCGTTCGTCGAGTGTAGTAGTAACACGCCCGCCCCGCCCCATCGCGCCCGAGCCGGCGATCGCGACGAGGGCGAGAACCAGCACGCCGTTGCCGATGTCGCCCAGTCGCCCGCCGAGCAGGAAGCTGATCGCCAGCACCACGTAGAAGGCTGCGTTGCCGAAGCGCTTCGGGTTGGTGCGGTCGGTCGCGCTCAGGATCGCGAACGCCGCGAACATCAGGCCGGCGACGCCGTAGATGAAGCCGGTGCCGATCACTTGGCGGATCTCCGGGCGCGCGCCAGACGGCGATCGAGCAGCCAGAGGCGGAAGCCGTGGATCAGGAACGCGGCAATCGCTGTCGGGATCGCCCACATCGAGAGGTGGAGCGGCTGGATGACGATGCCGTATCCCTCCAGCACGCCCTTCATCAGCAGGATCGATCCGATCGCGATGAAGATGTCCTCGCCGAAGAACAGTCCGATGTTGTCGGTCGCCGCCGCCATCGCAGGGATGCGGTCGCCGCCGGGCGCGACGCCTTGCGCCTCGGCGGCGGCTTCGGCCATCGGCGCGACCAAAGGACGGACGCTCTGGGCCGGGCCGGCGATCGACGTGAGGCCGAGTGCGGCGGTGAGTTGGCGGAACAGCAGATAGCCGATCAGCAGGCGCCCCACGGTCGCGCCGCGGAGCTTGGCAATGGCAAGCCGGGCACGTTCCTGCAGGCCATGGCGTTCGAGCAGTCCGATCACCGGCAGGACGATGTAGATCACGGTGACGTAGCGGTTCTCGTTGAACGCCTTGCCGAACGCGGCGAGAATCGCGAGCGGTGCGATGCCGGCGGCGAGGCCAGTGACGAGCGCGGACACCGCGACGACGAGCAGCGGGTTGAACCGGAGCAGGAAGCCGGCGACGATCACCGCGATGCCGCACAGGACCAGCATGGCGTCTAGCGCGCCTGCTTAGCGAGATCAGCGTCGAACGCGACCTTGGCCTTCGCGACAATCTTCGGGAGCAATGTGGGGTCGACGAACGCCGTGGTGTGGCCGGCTTGACGGCGTTCGCCGCGGGCGATCACGTCGGCGAGTTCGGGATGCGACGGGAGGACGATGTCGGCATGGAGCGTGCCGAGCATCGCGATGCTGCGGCGGTAGTCGGCGACGATGCCGGGATAGGCGCGGTTGCCGATCAGGCGGTTGCCCGCGACGCTGACGCTGCACGGGAAGACGACGTCGAGTGGGCGCGGCCTCGCGGGGATCCGCATCGTCCAGGTCGTGCAGCCGGGCGTGTGGCCCGCGGTTGCGCGCGCGGTCAGCGTCGTGGTGCCGAGGGTCACCGTTTCACCATCGCGTATGCCGCGGCCGACTTCCACCTTCGGGAAGCGAATGACGCCGTAGTTGGTCTCGCCGGGTGGCACGCCGGTTTCGAGCGCGCGGACGTCGCGGATGCCGGCGACGACGCGCGCGCCGGTTGCACGCTTGAGCGCGGCGGCTCCGGCGGCGTGATCGAAATGGGCGTGGGTGACGAGGATCAGCTTCACGTCGCGAAGGCGGACGCCGGCCTTTTCGATGTTGCGCCCGATCATGCCTGCATTCTCGGCAAGGGTGCCGTCGATCAGGATCGCGCCGGCGCTGGTCTTGATGAGGTAGGCGGCGATGCCTTCGCTGCCGACATAGGTGATCGGGCCGGCGATCGGGAACGGGACTTGGGGACGTGTCCAGGCAGGCGGGTCGGCTGCGCCTAGAAGAAGTGGAGCCGTAACAGCGATCGCCAGTGCGCCTACCGGTGATTTGGTGCGACGACCTAACGATCCTCCCCCGCCAGGGGGCGGTGGCAGGCGTAGCCTGACGGCGGGGGCGG
>JAJNQF010000462.1 GCA_021154945.1 Sphingomonas sp. | reverse complement strand
CCGTGAAACCCGACTGCGCCAATGGTACTATCGCTCAAGCGATGGAAGAGTAGGTCGTCGCCAGGCATTGAAGCCCGTGCAACATGCAGCACATATCGAAAACCCATTCACAAACGTCCCATACACCTATTCCCTCACGGGCACTCGGGCCCCATTAAAGTAACACTTTAATGGGATCTCGGCGCGGGGTGGAGCAGCCCGGTAGCTCGTCAGGCTCATAACCTGAAGGTCACAGGTTCAAATCCTGTCCCCGCAACCAACTTCCTCCATACCACAACACCCCGTAGCGCCAGCTCCGGGGCTTTTCGCGTTCCTGCTCAAGTGTATCCGACCGCCCCAACCATGGCGATAAGTTTGCACCCGCCGAAGCAATTCCGATGGTCGAGCACCGCGTTCGAGTCCGCACGGCCCCCTTGCGCTCTATGAATGCTCCAACAACCTGCGCGCGATGTACCGCATTCGCCAGCTTTCCACTCGTACCCTGCCGGTGCTTGTCCGATTGCCCATGGGTCGCCTGGTACAAAAATACCTCATATCTACGTATTCTCTACCTGGGATACATCCTGTCCGACGCGGGTTATGCGTTTGGGAAATATGGGTTTTCCGTCCGATCGGACGGAGGCCGCATGGGGCCCGAAGACAGGGGCTTATCATGACTCAGCATCGTAGTTTCGCACGCATCGCAGGGGTTCTTATCGTCGGGGTCGGCGCACTGTCGCTGTCCGCGTGCGTCAACCCGTCGGCAAAGATCGCGACCTCGCTCGAAGGCTATGGCTTCCAGCCGGCGCAGTCGCAGTGCGTCGGCGACCGGCTCGAGGCGAACCTGTCGCTCGGGCAACTCCAGCAGCTCGGTCGTGCCGCCAAGGCGTCGCGCGAAGGCGACACGACGCCGGGCCGCCTGACCGTGGGCGATTTCATCCGCGTGTCGGGGCAGGTCAAGGATCCCAAGGTGCCGCTCGAAGTCGGCAAGGCTGCCGCTGCGTGCGGTATCCTGAGCGATCCGGCGTCGCCGCTCTGAAATGAAAGAATCGGACGCGGCATCGCCGTCCATTCGCAGGATGCCGCGTACCTTCGGGATCAGGCTCCGTAGAGGGTTTTTAGGGACACTATCATGCAAGACGTAACCTATGCGGGCGATACGGTCGTATCGAACACCCGCGACTTCGGGGCGCAAGCCTGGAGCTACGTGGAAATCTGGACGCCGCGGATCATCGCGGCGCTGATCATCCTGGTGATCGGCTGGGCGATCGCCCGCGCCGTGAAGTGGGGCGTCGCCAAGCTCGTCAACAAGACGCCGCTCGCGATCCACGCCAACGAGCCCAACGCCAACCCGCGCAACCCGACCACGATCGGCGCGCAGGTCGGCGATGCCGCCTATTGGGTGGTTCTGCTGATCGCGCTGTTCCTCGCAACGCAGCCGCTGGGCCTTGCCGGCGCGACCGGCCCGCTTGGCGACATGCTTCAGGGCTTCGGTCAGGCGGTACCGCGGATCATCGGCGCCGCGCTGATCTTCTTCTTGGGCTATGTGCTCGCCAAGGTCGCCAAGAAGGCCGTCGAGGCGGTCATCACAGCCAGCCATGTCGAGCGTTTCTCGACGCACGTCGGTGCGACCAAGCCGAGCGATCCGACCATGCTGCCCCGGACGATCGGTGGCATCGTGTTCGCTCTGATCATCATCCCGGTCTCGATCGCGGCGCTCGACACGCTGAACATCGCGGCGATCTCGCAGCCGGCAACCGCCATGCTGCGCATCATCCTCGATGCGATCCCGCACGTCATCGCCGCCGGCATGATCCTCGCCGTCGCCTATGTCATCGCCAAGTTCGCGTCGCGCCTGTTGACGCAGTTCCTCGCCACGACCGGTTTCGACCGGACGATCGGCTCGATCGGCATCTTCGGCAGCGCAGAGAACCGCCTGCTCGGCACGACTGGACCCTCGTTCGTGCCTTCAAAGGCCGTGGGTACAGGCGCATTCGTCGCGATCCTGATCTTCGGCCTGATGGAAGCCTTCCGCCAGCTGAACTTCGCCTATGGCTCGCAGATCATGGCCGAGGTGCTGACGCTGTTCGGGCAGGTCGTGTTTGGTGCGATCATCATCTTCGCATCGGTCGTCATCGCGCGCTTCGTGGCCCATGCGATCGAGCGTAACGGCGACCAGGGCACGCGCGTTGCGGCACCGGTCGTGCGGATCGCGATCATCGTGCTCGGCACGGCGATCGGCCTGCGCTTCATGGGCCTGGCCGACGACATCATCAACCTGGCGTTCGGGTTGCTGCTCGGTGCGATCGCGGTGGCTTTTGCATTGGCGTTCGGGTTGGGTGGTCGCGATGCGGCGGGGAATGCGGTTAAGCGTATGCTTGATGGCGCCAAGGCCGACGACAACGCCGCCACCAAGCGTTCGCTCGGCGAAGAAACGACGGTAGATTCGATGAACCGTCCGCAATCCGCATCGTTCGAGGATCGTAACGACGCGCGCGACGTTACCGAAACGCCTCGTTTCTGAGTCCCTCTCTTCAAACCATTATCAACCAAGGAGACTATCCATGAACACCGATACCCTCGCAGGCGCAGCAACCGATTTCGGCGGCAAGGCCAAGGAAGCTCTCGGCACCGCGACCGGCGACAAGGCGCTCAAGGGCGAAGGCGTTGCGGATCAGTTGGGCGGCACCGTCCAGAAGACCGTCGGTCAGGCCAAGGACGTCGTCGAGGACAACATCCGTCCGCTCGTCGACTATGTGCGCCAGTTCTCGAAGGAGCGCCCTTTCACCGCAGCAGCGGTTGCCGGCGTCCTCGGCATCGCGCTGATCAACACGCTCCGCGGCAAGTAAGCCGTACGGGCTTAGCCCAAAAGGGGCGGCGGACGGCCAAGGCCTCCGCCGCCCCCAATTTCGAGGATCAGAGACGCACGTCGAGGCGTCCTGTACGAGGCATTAGAGGATGACCGAAGCGTCACAGTTTCGCGCCGCTGCAGCAGCAGCGCGGCGCCCGCGTCCCATCGCCACCGCGCGCCGTCTGGCAGCCGAGACGATCGGGACTTTCTGGCTGGTCCTTGGCGGTTGCGGCGCCGCCGTATTGGCAGCCGGCACCGATGTTCCCGGTTCGATCGGGCTGGTCGGCGTCTCGCTCGCCTTCGGCCTGACCGTCTTCACGATGGCGTTTGCCGTCGGCTTCATTTCCGGCGGGCATTTCAACCCCGCAGTCAGCCTGGGCCTGACGATCGCCGGGCGGTTTCCCGCGCGCGATCTGCCTGGCTATGTCCTCGCGCAGCTCGTCGGCGGGATTCTTGCCAGCGCAGCGCTTGCGGCGCTCGCATCGGGTACGGCCGGGTTCGATCTGGTCGCTAGTGGGTTCGCGGCCAATGGTTATGGCGCGCATTCCCCGGGTGGCTACAGCGCCGCTACCGCGTTTCTCGCCGAGGCGATCCTGACTGCCGGCTTCCTGACCGTCATTCTCGGCGCCACCGACGAGCGTTCGCCCGCAGCGTTCGCGCCGCTCTCGATCGGCCTCGCGCTGACGCTCATCCACCTGATCTCGATCCCGATCGACAATACGTCGGTCAATCCCGCGCGCAGCACCGGCCCCGCCCTGTTCGTCGGCGGCTGGGCGCTGTCGCAGCTCTGGCTGTTCTGGCTCGCACCGCTGACCGGTGCCGCCGTTGCCGGGTTGCTCGGCCGCTGGCTGTTCGCGCACACCGACGAGGATCAGTCGCCTGGCCCGATCGGCGATACCCCGGTCGAGCTGCTCGTCGCGGACGATCGCACCCCTGCGGGCGCCCGCATGGAAGGGGGCAGCGCATGATCGATCACAGCGATCACAGCGATTACGATGCGGACTTCGACGACGCTCATCACGAGCCCGGTTCCGACGAGGAATGGGAGGGCCTGTGGAATACCGAGGAGCGCAACCGCGACACGCTCCGCAAGATCGAACTCGGGCTGGTCGTCGTCGCGGCCGCCGCGGCACTGGTGGTTCTACGCGGCGGCTGGTTGCGGCTGTCGTCGCGGCCGAGCCATATCGTCCCGTCCGCGGCCGATATCCACGTCAAGCCGCCACCGCCGCGCTGACCCTGGATATCGCTCACCTACCGGGCCGCATCGCGCACACAAAAAAGGGGCGGTTGCCAGCATCTTCGCCGGCAACCGCCCCTTTAATCACTCAAGACCTATCAGGCGGCGTTACGGTCCGCCTGATGATCCTCGATCCGGACCTCGGCATCGCGCGCGAGATCATTGGCCGCGGCGCCCGTGATCTCGATCCGGCGTGGCTTCATCGCCTCGGGTATCTCGCGCTTCAGGGCGATCCGCAACAGCCCGTTGTCGAAGCTCGCGGTCTGCACCTGGACGAAATCGGCCAGCTGGAACCGCCGCTCGAACGCGCGCGTCGCGATCCCGCGGTGGACGAAGCGGCCTTCGTCACGGTCGTCCGGCTTGCGCCCGCTGACCGTCAGCTGGTTGTTCTGCGCGACGATCTCGATGTCGTCGGGTCGGAACCCGGCCACCGCGAGCGTGATCTGATAGCTGTCCTCGCTCTCGCGTTCGATGTCGAACGGCGGATAGCCATCGACCGTCTCGGTCCGCGCGGTCGCCTCCAACAGGTCGAACAACCGGTCGAAGCCGACGGTGGACCGACGATAGGGCGTGAAATCGAAGTTCGTCCTCATATCCAAATCCTCCTCATGAGCAATCTGAGCACGAGGAGCACCGGGAGAGCCGGTGCCCTCAGTCACCGGACCGATCAACGCGTCCGGCGAGGGCAAAAATAATTTTCTGCCCGCGAGCGTCAAGATTTTCGCGCGAAATTTTTTCTGGCCCGCGCCGGTGAACGGCTGAGGCGCAGGCGGAGGATCGGGCCAGGATATTGTTCAGTCGATCCGTTGAGCGATCAGCGCCGCTTCCCGCGAACATTGTGCAGGCGCCGGTTTTGGCGTCCTCGGATCACGACGGAGCGCATCCATTTCGTCGCGCGCCGCAGCGAGATCGGCCTTGAACGCCGGAACGTCGCGCGCCGCCGTCAGGGTCGCCGATGCGGACAGGCGTCCGCTCTCGACCGCGCTCGCATTGTGGACGCCGCAGACCACGCGGCTCTCGCCGAACGCACGGCCGCGGGCCAGGATCGGGGTGGCGCGATCCGGAGCGAGTTCGGCGAGCAATGTGGCCCAGGTCCAGCCTGCGGTGGTGTGCCCCGAGGGATAGTCATAGCTGTCCGCGACGTCTGCAGCGGGCTGGCAGATCGTGCCTTGGTCGATCAGGAACGGGCGCTGGCGCTTGTAGAAATTCTTGGCGATCCCCGTGCCGCGTGCGGTGTCGAACGACGCGCGAGCGATCAGCGTGGCGGTGCGCGGTGCGATCTGCGGAGTGAGCAGGATTCCCGTCGCGCAGCTGAAATCGCGCATCATGTCGGCGGGCGCGAGCTTCACGTCGTTGGTCGCCATCGCCCAGCGCGCAGTGCCGACAAGCGCCCGCGTCGCCCGGAAGATCGCGCGGTCGGCGATGGCGCGCGGATCGCCGGGTCGGGGTGCGGCCGGCAAGATTGCGAGCACGTCGAACGCGCCGGGAGTGAGATACCCCGATCGTGCCTCTGTCCTTTCGACCCGCGCTATCGCCGCGCCGCCTAGCAGCATTAGTGCTGCTGCAAGGACCGTGTTCGAGAGGTTCGGGCGCCGCATCACGCGGTTGCCGCCGCATGCGTGAAGCGTCTGCGCCAGTTGGCGACATGCGCGAATGCGAGCATCAGGCTGCCGCTGACGGACAGCATGGTCTCGATCGCCGCGCGTCCGCCGAAGACGATCCCGAGCGTCATCAGCACGAGTCCGCTAGCCCCGAATATCATCGGGGGGATGGCGTGGTGCAAGCGCCATCCGCCGATCAACGCCAGCGCGCTGGTCGGGACCGCGAAGGCGAGGACGGCGACGTGGAACGTCTCGCCCGGATCGAACCATGTTGCGATCGCCGGCAACGCCGCGAGCAGCAACGGAAGCGCCAGGCAATGCACCATGCAGACGATCGACGCACATACCGCCAGGCCGTCGAGCATATCTCGGCCAGGAGCGGGGCGCAGGACCGGGATCGCCGGTTCGTCGGGGTGTCGCATCACGAAATCTCCTCACTGCCGCGCGGCTTGACCTTAACCGCGATCGATGACAGCAATGTGGCGATGATACATCATATCATAATTCGCAAGGTGGAAATGTGGGTACGATGAAAACGATCGCTTCTCCCGATGATGATGATGCCGACGCCAAGACGAGCGATCATCGGCTACCCGTCACCGTGCTGTCGGGATTTCTCGGAGCCGGCAAGACGACACTGCTCAACCATATCCTCGCCAACCGCGAAGGGCGGCGTGTGGCGGTGATCGTCAACGACATGTCCGAAGTGAACATCGACGCCGATCTCGTCCGCGGAGGCGATGCCGCGTTCGCGCGCAGCGAAGAGACGCTGGTGGAGATGTCGAACGGCTGCATTTGCTGCACGTTGCGGGACGACCTGCTCGCCGAGGTCCGCGCGCTGGCGGAGGCGGGGCGGTTCGACCAGTTGGTGATCGAGAGCACCGGCATCTCCGAGCCCCTGCCGGTCGCGACGACCTTCTCGTTCCGCGACGAGGACGGCGTGTCGCTGGGCGATGTCGCGCGGCTGGATACGATGGTCACGGTGGTCGATGCGCTCAATCTGTTGAAGGACTATTCGAGCCGGGATTTCCTCGCCGATCGCGGGCAATCGCTCGGGGATGAGGATACGCGCAGTCTGGTCGGCCTGCTGGTCGAGCAGATCGAGTTTGCCGATGTCGTGGTCGTCAACAAGGCGAGCGCGGTGTCCGCCGAGCAACTGGCGGTAGTCAAGAAGCTGGTCGCCTCGCTCAACGCCGACGCGCGGATCGTCACCTGCGACCAGGGCCGCGTGTCGCTCGCCGCGATCCTCGATACCGGGCTGTTCGACGAGGAGAAGGCGGCGCGCAACCCGCTCTGGGCCAAGGAGCTCTACGGTTACGCGCATCACCAGCCCGAGACCGAGGAATACGGTATCGAGAGCTTCGTCTACCGCGCACGCGCGCCGTTCCATCCGGTCCGCCTCCACGACTTCCTCGGCGATGGCGGGCTCGATCACGTGGTTCGGGCGAAGGGCCATTTCTGGCTTGCGACGCGGCCCGACTGGGTCGGCGAACTGGCCGTCGCCGGAAGCGAGACCATGACGTCGCGAATGGGCCGCTGGTGGGCGACCGTGCCGAAGTCGCAATGGCCGGTCGACGATCGGTTCGAACGGTTCGTGGCGGGGCATTGGGACCAGATCTGGGGCGATCGACGGCAGGAACTCGTGTTCATCGGGATCGGCATGGACGAAGCGACGATCCGCAGACGGCTCGATGCCTGCCTCATGCCGGTCTGCGTCTACACGCCAGAGCTGTGGATGGGCTTGCGGGATCCGTTCCCGGATTGGGGCGAGCGGGTGCTGGAGGCGGCGGAGTGAGCGCGGCACGGGCGCTGCGCGAGGATATGTCGCGGGACGGCGCGGTCGTGATGGCCGATGACCAGATGGTGCTACAGCGTATCCTGGACCCCGATGTGCATCTTGCGGTCTGGCAGCGTCGGGCAGCACGCGGGCTCGAGGGGCTCGAGGGGCTCGAGGGGCTCGAGTGGGACGCGATTGCGGATGTCGACCAGGACGTGCCGGTCGTGGCGCTGGCATCGGCGATCCCCGAGGCGCTGAGGTCGGCCGGTTATCCCGATGTCGGCGCGCTGGCCGAGGCGATCGTGCCGCTCGCTTCGGACTTCGCTGCTCTGATGGCTTGCGACGCGCTGCGCATCCGGCTCGACGTGATCGAGACCGATGCCTGTCGCAAGTTCCACGCCGATCAGGTCACGGTGCGGTTGCTCATGCCGCTTGTCGGTCCCGGCACGCAGTGGGTGCATGCGAACGCCGAGCCGCAGGTCCCCGAAGGCGAACTGCGAATTGGCGATGTCGGGCTCTTCAAGGGGCGGGTCTGGGCGGAGGAGCCGGTCATACTCCACCGTTCGCCCCCGATCGCCGCCACGGGCATTACGCGGTTGCTGCTCGTGATCGATCCGGGCTCAGGACTGTCGAGCCCCTCACAGTAAGGCGGACGGAGCCTCCGCCTGCGTGACATTGTTGCTCCGGTCGCGGTCCGGCCGCCTGTGATCGGGGTCAAGTTCCGCCCGTGTCACACGCCCCTGCTGCACCGGGATCGCAGCGTGCCGCCCCGCTTCGGCCGCGTCGCCGGGTCGGCGATTTTGCCGGGCGCAGGTCGTACCCGACGAACTGACGCTGCACGGCGGTGTCGTGTGATGCCGATCTCGCGCCTGCCTATTCGGTGTCGTTTCGCGGGGCCGGAAACGCTGCGCTCAGGCTGTCGATGGAATAGGGTTTGCGCAGCAGCGTGAACTCGCCCGCCCCTTCCCGCGACAGGATCTCGCTATAGCCGCTGGTCAGGACCACCGGTAGCGAAGGCCGGCGGCGGCGTATCTCGCGGGCGAGCTCGATACCGTTCATGCCGGGCATCATCACGTCCGAAAACACGAAATCGAAGGTGTCGTGCTCGCGGTCCAGCTGGGCCAATGCCTCGGCCGCATTGCGCGCGAGGACGACGTCGTGGCCGAGATCGTGGAGCGCGCCGGTCGCGAACGCACCGACTTCCGGATTGTCCTCCACCACCAGGATCCTGATGCTCGTGCCGCCGCTTTCGTCGCTCGGGGCCTCGACGCTTTCGGCGATCCGCTCGGTCCGCTCGCGGGGGAGGAAGAGCGTGAAGGTCGCGCCGTGGCCGGGTTCGCTGGTGACGGTCACCTCGCCGCCCGACTGCTTCACGAACCCGAAGACCTGCGACAGGCCGAGACCGGTGCCATGGCCAACGTCCTTCGAGGTGAAGAAGGGTTCGAAGATGTGCTCGATATGCTCGGGCGGGATGCCTGCGCCGGTATCGGCGATCGAGATGCCGATGAAGTCGCCGTGACGCGCCTCGTGGCCCCGGACCGGCGGGATGACGCTCCGCGGCTCGACCGTGATCGTCAGCCGCCCTTGCTGGCCCATCGCATCGCGAGCGTTGACCGCCATGTTCACGATCGCGGTCTCGAACTGGCTGACATCGGTATTCGCCAGGCACACGGTGTCGGGCAGGCGGAGATCCACCTCGATCAATGCGCCGGACAGCATTTCCATCATCTCGTTTAGGCTTCGGATCGTACTGCCCACGTCGAACACGCGCGGGGTCAGCGACGATCTCCTGGCGAAGGCGAGAAGCTGGCTGGTAAGCCGGGTCGCCCGGTCGGCGGTCTGCGAGATCGCGTCGATATATCGATCGCGGCGGCTCTCGCTCAGCCCCGGCTTCTTGAGCAGGTCGGTCGACCCGCGGATCACGGTCAACAGATTGTTGAAATCATGCGCGATGCCGCCGGTCAGTTGCCCGAGGGTCTCCATTTTCTGCGCCTGGCGAAGCGCATCGTGCGCGCGGGTCAGGTCTTCCGTACGTTCCGTGACCCGCCGTTCCAGCGTCGTGTTGATCTCCTGGACGGCGGAGAACAGCCGCGCATTGTCGATCGCGATCGCCGCCTGTGCAGCGATGCCGGTGATGAGCCGCTCGTGGCGTTCGCCGAACCGATGCGTTTCGGAATGACCGAACAACAGCCCGCCGAGAACCTCTCCTGATCGCGAGACGACCGGCACGGCGAGGTAGCTGCGGACCGGCAAATGGCCTGGTGGCATGCCCGAATAGGGTGCGTTACGCCCATAGCGGGGGTCGGCGAGGATATCGTCCGACCGGATGACCCCCTCGTTGCGAAATGTCGGGCCGAAGACGGCGGTCGCGCGCGGCCGGCCGAGCGCCTCGAAGTCCGCATGCCGCGCTCCGGACAGTGTGAAAAGGTGGAGCCGCTCGCCGGTCTCGTCCATCAGGTTGTGGAAATACGCGCCGAACTGCGCGCCAGTCAGCTTGACGGCCGCATCGGTCACCATCTGCACGAGCGGTTCGAGCTCCAGTTCGGCGGTCAGCGCGGCGCCGGTCTGGTTCAACGTTTCGAGCGTGTGCGTTTCGGCGAGCAGTTCCTGTTCCATGCCGACCGTCTTCGTCACGTCGACGACCACCGCGACCACACCGTCGGGCGTGCCGTCTGCCCTCGGGACCGGCGAATAATTGAGATCGAAAAAGAGCTGTTCGGGCGATCCGTTGCGGTACAGCGTCATTTCCTGGCGGGAATAGGTCAGCGTCCTGCCGGCGAGGACGGTGCGGACGACGGCGTCGTTGAACGCGGCCGCCTCGGGCCAGGCATCGCGTACGCGACGACCGAGGATCGCAGGATGGCTCTGACCGGCGATCTCGGCATACAGGTCGTTATACAGCAATATGCCGTCGGCGCCCCACAACAGCGCCATCGGCAAGGGCGATCGCAGCATGATCGCGGTCGCCGTGCGAAGATGCGGCGGCCATGTTTCCAGCGTACCGAGCGGCGAGTTCGACCAGTCGTGCGCGGCGATCGCGCGTCCAAGGTCTCCACCGGAGTCCAGAAACGCTGGAATGTCGCCCACGATCGATCCCCATGCCTTCGATGCCGGGCTGGCATCCGCTGTCCGCCAACCGATAGCGTCAAGTTTCGGTCGCGTCGCTTCGATTCATGACGGGATTATATGCGGCGACGCAATCACTTGGTTGGCGGAACGGCGTGTCGCGCGTGGACTCGCGCATCAAGTGCGATGCAGGTCGCCACTACCGGCGTACCGCAAGTCCGGGCGAAGGTTTCCGCGCCTATCGTCGGAATATCGAGCGATCCTGCCGCCGTCGCTCTCCCGCGTCCCGGATGGCGGCGAAGCTGGTGCACCACAGGAGCAAAAGTCGGGCACCCAGATTGTTGGACAATTCGTATCGAACGCCACTCATCGAAAGTTCGCGGCACCGGGATCGCGTGATCTTCAAATCGTTCTCGCCCCGGTGCCCTCGCGTTCAATCCCTCGCATCGCGCAACGCTTCCAACTCGGCCAGCCTCACCGGATCGTCGGCAGCGAGCGTTTCTTCGAGATAGAAACCATATGCGATATTGCGCACTACCTCGTGCGCATCACCACTATATTCCGCGGCGATAACAGCAAAGGCGTCGACCAATTCCCGGAGGAAGCTCTTGTCTAGCGCCTCGAGCTGGGCCCCGAGTACCTCCGACGCCTCGACGGCAGTATCAAGGTTCAACTCTTCCTCGTCGGTCAGATCGAGAAACACGACATACTCTGCGATGATGCGCGCAACCTGCATGGCTATCATGGCTTCGCCACCTTCACTTTGATGTTAGTCACGTTCATCTTCTTAAGAAGCGTGAGAGCTTTGGTTCTCTGGGCAGGAGTGGGCACCTCCCATATTCCGATCAGGCGATGTTGCGCCAACACCTCGGATCGCCGCAAACTCTGAGCTCGAGCGCGAGGCATATCCCTGACCGACCATTTACGGTCGATCACATAATCGCCCTGGATGCCGTCGAACTTTACGGGCCTCTTCGAGCCATCAGCCATCGTTCGCATCAATGTAGGTGCCCGACCGGCTCGCGAGCCGATCGCAGAGTCGTTATAGGCTTTCCAAGGTTTTTCGGACCGGACCACCTCTTTCACCCAGCCGATCTGTGGCGGCGCGTAGGTTATGCGCGGTCTCACTAGGCGAAGGGTGCGCAATGCGGAGGCCTTGGAAAGCGCGGCTCCCGGCGCGACCGTCAATGCAACGTTTCCGGCGACCGTCCCCGTGGCACGACCGATATCACGTGCCGAGGCGTTGGCGACTGCCTCCGCTGCTCGCGAAACCTGGATACGAGCAGGCGTGTCCTCGGCAGCGATAGCAGTATCGATCATGCCTGCAATCCCGCCGCCAGCGTTGCGAATGGTCGTCACCCGATTTGTCGTCAGTGCCCCGTGAACCCCCGTCACCGTTTCCTTCCCGACGTCGTAAAGCCCTTCACCGACGCCCCCGACAAATTCGGTAACCGAGTTCGGCGGGCTACCGGGCCGCGATGCAGCGTCGCTTTGGGGGTGACCCCCGGATGGCCCGGGTTCCGTCCTACGCCGGCTATCTCCCCACCCACTCTTGAAGCAAGATCATTTGAGCAAAGAAATCCAGAATTACAAGCTGCAATACTTCGGTGGAATGAAATCGTTGAACAAGAGGCCTCCGGAAATTTCTCACATTAGAAAATTAGCGGTTGCCAAGGTTTTGCTAGAGCGGCTGGATTCAATAGCTTGAGGCAGCGCTATTTATCGATATCTCTGCCAAAAGAGCCGAATTTACTGTCTGTATTGCGAACATGCGGTCGAGATCGGCAAAGTCGCCAATGGCGCGCGCCAGCGTGGAACGTAAATGGGCGTCGACGCAGAGGGCCGTGGGTCCGGCTCAGGAAAGCCAGGACGAAGGGCTGGAGATTGGAAATATGAATTAAGGCGCTGACGTGCCGTATTTTTTCCATAGCCGTTCGCCGCAGGAAAATGCCGCGCCTTGGTCGATCTATGAGGTATCGCATGGGCCCCCCAACAGCGGGGGGACCCTGGTGCCCGGAAGAGGACTCGAACCTCCACGACCTTGCGATCGCCAGCACCTGAAGCTGGTGCGTCTACCAATTCCGCCATCCGGGCACGGGGTAGGAGGGCGCCTCTAGTGGAGGGTCGCGATGCTTGTCAACACGCCTCTTGCTGGGGCAAGGGGTTATTCGCGAATGGGCAGGCAAAACAAAGTGGACGGACGGCGATGAACGACAAACTGGTGACGCTGATCGGGGGCGGCGGTTTCGTCGGCCGCTATGTCGCACAGGCGCTGCTGGCGACGGGCGCCCGCGTCCGCATCGCGCAGCGCGATCCGCGGCAGGCCTTCTTCCTGAAACCGCTCGGCGGGCTCGGCCAGACGCAGTTCGTCGGCGCCGACGTCACCAAGCCCGAGACGATCGCGCATGCGATCCACGGCTCGGATGTAGTGGTAAATCTGGTCGGCGTGCTCGCGGGCGACTTCCAGCGGATCCAGGCGCTCGGCGCGCAGACGGTCGCAAAGGCTGCGGCCGAGGCCGGTGTCGGTGCGCTGGTGCATGTCTCGGCGATCGGGGCGGATCCGGAGTCCGCCTCGGCCTACGGCAAGTCGAAGGGGCAGGGCGAGGCGGCCGTGCTTGCGGCGTTCCCGACCGCAACGATCCTGCGTCCATCGATCGTGTTCGGCCAGGAAGACCAGTTCGTGAATCGCTTTGCCGGCATGATCGCCAAGGCGCCGGTGGTGCCGGTGCTGCGCGCCGGAGCGAAGTTCCAGCCGGTGTTCGTCGGCAATGTCGCCGATGCGATCGTCGCGGCGGCGTCGGCGCCCGAGACGTTCGGCGGGCAGACGCTGGAACTCGGCGGGCCCGACATCATCACGATGGGCAATCTGATCCGCATGATCGCCAAGACGATCGGCCGTAATCCTTCGATCGTCGAGCTGCCGGACTTTGCCGGCGCGATGATCGCCAAGGCCGGTTTCCTGCCGGGTATGCCGATCACCAAGGATCAGTGGACGATGTTGCAGAGCGACAATATCGTCACCGGCACCGACGGCCTAGCGGCGTTCGGAATCGAGGCGACGCCGTTGTCGACGGTCGCGCCCGGCTGGCTGGTGCGCTTTCGCAAGGCTGGACGGTTCGGTCGGCGCGCCGAAACGCGGGCGGAAGTCCACACAAGCTGAGCCTTCTCGTGCTACGCTGCTTCCAACACCCGCGCCTTTTCTGAAACCCGCGCCTCTTTCTGAAACCTGCGACGCCGGAGCGCCTGCTTGACCGAACTTCTTACCGTCATCCTCCTCGGCATCGTCGAGGGGATCACCGAATTCCTGCCCGTCTCGTCGACCGGGCATCTCATCCTCGCCACCCGGCTGCTCGGCTATGACGCCGGGCGCTGGGAGGTGTTCAACGTCGTCATCCAGCTCGGCGCGATTCTCGCGATCGTCGTTTTGTATTGGCGGACGTTCTGGGCGGTCGGCATGGGGCTGATCAAGCGCGAGCCCAAGTCGTGGCTGTTCCTGCGCAACCTGGTCGTCGCGTTCATTCCGGCCGCGGTGATCGGGTTGGCGTTGCATAAGTATATCGAGGCGTTGCTCGGCAATGCCGAGGTCGTCGCGATCGCGCTGATCGTCGGCGGCTTCGCGATCCTCGCGGTCGAGCGGTTCGCGCCGCGCAGCGACATCAGCGGCGTCGCGGACATCCCGCTGAAGACCGTGATCGGGATCGGCTTTCTCCAGTGTCTTGCGATGATCCCGGGCGTCAGCCGGTCGGGCGCGACCATCCTCGGTGCGCTGGCGCTGGGCGTCGAGCGGCGCACCGCGGCGGAGTTCAGCTTCTTCCTCGCGATCCCGACGATGCTGGGTGCTAGCGCGCTCGAACTGCTGAAGAACCGTGATGCGATTGCAAGCGGCGGCGGTGTCGGGCTGGGCGCGATCGCGATCGGTGCCGCGGTGTCGTTCATCGTCGCGTTGCTGGTAGTGAAGTGGTTCGTGGGGATCGTCACCAAGCATGGCTTCGTCCCGTTCGCCTGGTACCGCGTGGTTGCCGGTTCGGCCGCACTGGTCTGGCTCCTGAGCAAATAAGTCCGATACGGAACAAATAAGCGTAATTGCGATCGGTTCTTGAAAAATCGAGTTGTCGTTTTGTTTTTATATGACAGCACAGCTTACCTAAATGCTGTTTTAGCCGTGACAAGCCTCCCGCAGCGCAATAACGCGGCTGTCGGAGGCATGTATGGCGAACGATTCGATGCTAAAGTTTGTTGGACGGGAGCAATCCTATCCGGCGAAGCGCACCGCGGACGAGCGGCAAGAGGATTTCCGCGAGATCGCGCAGCGATACGCGGTCGAGCCCGCCGAGGAACAGGCCGGGCGCTGTTCGCAATGCGGCGTGCCCTATTGCTCGGTCCATTGTCCGCTACACAATCACATCCCCGACTGGCTTCGGCTGACCGCGGAAGGCCGGCTGCGCGAGGCGTATGAGCTGAGCAACGCGACCTCGACCATGCCCGAAATCTGCGGGCGCATCTGTCCGCAGGACCGGCTGTGCGAAGGCAATTGCGTCATCGAATTCACGGGCCACGGCGCGGTCACGATCGGATCGGTCGAGAAGTTCATCACCGACACCGCGTGGGAGAATGGCTGGGTCGAGCCGCTGGTGCCGGGTAGATCGCGCGGCCAGTCGGTCGGCGTGATCGGCGCGGGGCCCGCCGGGCTGACCGCGGCGGAATATCTGCGCGGGCATGGCTATGACGTGCATGTCTATGACCGTTACGACCGGGCGGGCGGGCTGCTCACCTACGGCATCCCTGGGTTCAAGCTCGAAAAGCCGATCGTGATGCGGCGCGTCGAGCGTCTCAAGGCGGCTGGCATCGTCTTTCACGAAGGCTTCGCGGTCGGTCACGATGCGAGCCTCGACGATCTGCGCCAGCGCCACGATGCGGTGCTGATCGCGACCGGCGTTTACAAGGCGCGCGCGATGGACCTGCCCGGCGGGAACGCGAACGGCGTGGTCGCGGCACTCGACTTCCTTGTCGCCTCGAACCGCAAGGGCTTCGGCGATGCCGTCCCCGCATTCGACGACGGCAGCCTCAACGCCGAGGGCAAGGACGTCGTCGTGATCGGCGGCGGCGACACCGCTATGGACTGCGTCCGGACCGCGATCCGCCAGGGCGCCAAGTCGGTGAAATGCCTCTATCGCCGCGACCGCGCCAACATGCCCGGATCGCAGCGTGAAGTCGCCAATGCCGAGGAGGAGGGCGTCGAGTTCGTCTGGCTCTCCGGGCCGCAGAGCTTCGACGGTGGCGACACGGTATCGAGCGTCAAGGTGCGGAAAATGCGTCTCGGCGCACCCGATGCTAGCGGCCGCCGCGCGCCCGAACCGGATCCGGCGGGCGATTATACGGTCGACGCCGATTTGGTCATCAAGGCGCTCGGATTCGATGCCGAGGATCTGCCGACCTTGTTCGCGACGCCGGAGCTCGGCGTGAGCCGCTGGGGTACCGTGCTGGTCGACGGCAAGACGCTCATGACGAGCCTCGACGGCGTGTTCGCGGCGGGCGACATCGTCCGCGGGGCCAGCCTTGTCGTCTGGGCGATCCGCGACGGTCGCGACGTGGCTGCGACGATGCATAAATGGCTGAAGACCAAGGCGGCGAACGCGAAGGTGGCGGCATGAGCAACGAACAGGGTTTTCCGATGATCGATCAACGCGCCCGCCTCGCTGCTGAAGGCATGTACCGTCCCGAGTTCGAGGGCGATGCGTGCGGCGTGGGCCTCGTCGCCGCCACCGACGGGCGCGCGTCGCGCCGCGTCGTGCAGTCGGCGGTCGATGCGTTGAAGGCGGTGTGGCACCGCGGCGCGGTCGATGCGGACGGCAAGACCGGTGACGGCGCGGGGCTGCACATCGATCTGCCGCTGCGGTTCTTCGACGATGCTGTCGCTGCGTCGGGGCACAAGGTGCGGCCGAACCGGCTTGCGGTCGGCATGATCTTCCTGCCGCGCACCGATCTGGGCGCGCAGGAGGATTGCCGGACGATCGTCGAGAGCGCGATCATCGAGGCGGGCTATACCATCTATGGCTGGCGCCAGGTGCCGGTCGACGTGTCGGTGATCGGGCTGAAGGCGCAGGCGACGCGCCCCGAGATCGAGCAGATCATGATCGCCGGACCGCTGCCCGAAGAGCAGGACGCCGCCGAGTTCGAAAAGACGCTGTATCTCGTCCGTCGCCGCATTGAGAAGCGCGTGATCGCGGCGCAGATCCAGGGCTTCTACATCTGCTCGCTGTCGTGCCGCTCGATCATCTACAAGGGGCTGTTCCTCGCCGAATCGCTGTCGGTATTCTACCCCGATTTGTGCGACCAGCGCTTCGAAAGCCGCGTCGCGATCTTCCATCAGCGCTATTCGACCAACACCTTCCCGCAATGGTGGCTGGCGCAGCCGTTCCGCTGCCTTGCGCATAACGGCGAGATCAACACGATCCGCGGCAACAAGAACTGGATGCTCAGCCACGAGATCCGGATGGCGAGCCTCGCGTTCGGCGACAATTCGGAGGACATCAAGCCGGTGATCCCCGCCGGCGCTTCCGACACCGCGGCATTGGACGCGGTGTTCGAGGCGATCTGCCGGTCGGGCCGCGATGCGCCGACCGCCAAGCTGATGCTCGTGCCCGAAGCCGCCAGCCCGGACATGCCGCCCGAGCATACCGCGATGTACCAGTATCTCGCGAGCGTGATGGAGCCTTGGGATGGCCCGGCCGCGCTCGCGATGACCGATGGCCGCTGGGCGGTCGCGGGCATGGACCGCAACGCGCTTCGTCCGCTGCGCTATACGCTGACCTCCGACGGCCTGCTGATCGTCGGGTCGGAGAGCGGGATGGTCGTCGTTCCTGAATCGACTATCGTTGCTAAGGGCCGCCTGGGACCAGGTGAGATGATCGCGGTCGACCTCGACGAAGGGCGTCTGCTCCAGGATCGCGAAGTGAAGGATCGCATCTCCGGCGAGGCGGACTACGCCGCAATGATCGGCGAATTCCACACGCTCGCCGATCTGCCGTCGGTGGAGGATGCGGTGGTGCGCTACGATCGCGCCGAACTCGCGCGCCGCCAGGTCGCGGCGGGGCAGACGATGGAGGACATGGAACTGATCCTGTCGCCGATGGTCGAATCCGCGAAGGAAGCGATCGGCTCGATGGGCGACGACACGCCGCTCGCGGTGATTTCGGACAAGCCGCGGCTGATCAGCCAGTTCTTCCGCCAGAACTTCTCGCAGGTCACCAACCCGCCGATCGATCCGCTACGTGAGCGGCACGTGATGTCGCTGAAGACGCGGTTCGGCAATCTGGCCAACATCCTCGACGTGCGCGACCAGCGCGAGCGCGTTCTGGTGCTCGATTCGCCGGTGCTGACGGGCGAGCATTGGGCGCGACTGAAGGCGCATTTCGGCAATGCGGTTGCCGAGATCGACTGCACGTTCGAGGTCGGCGGTGGACCGGAGAAGCTGCGCGCGGCGATCCAGCGGATCCGCAACGAGGCCGAACAGGCGGTGCGGCAGGGCAAGAGCGAGATCTTCCTCACCGACGAGGCGATCAGCGAAGACCGCGTCGGCATCGCCGGCGTGCTCGCGGTGGCGGCCGTCCACACGCACCTCGTCCGCCGCGGGCTCCGGTCCTACGCGTCGATAAACGTTCGCTCGGCCGAGTGCCTCGACACGCATTATTACGCGGTGCTGATCGGCGTCGGTGCGACCACCGTGAACGCCTACCTCGCCGAGGCCGCGATCGTCGATCGCCAGTCGCGCGGGCTGTTCGGCGATCTGGAGCTGGCCGAATGCCTTCGCCGTCACCGCGTCGCGGTCGAGGAGGGGCTACTCAAGATCATGTCGAAGATGGGCATTGCGGTCATCTCGTCCTACCGCGGCGGCTATAATTTCGAGGCGGTTGGCCTCTCGCGCAGCCTGGTCAACGACCTGTTCCCCGGCATGCCCGCCAAGATCAGCGGCGAGGGCTATGCGTCGTTGCACGTCAACGCGACCGACCGCCACGAAGCGGCGTTCGATCCGGCGGTCGCGACGTTGCCGATCGGCGGCTTCTATCGCCAGCGCCACACCGGCGAGACGCACGCCTATTCCGCGCAACTGATGCACCTGCTCCAGACCGCAGTCGCGACCGACAGCTATACGAGCTATCTGCAATTCTCGCGCGGCGTGTCGGACCTGCCGCCGGTGTATTTGCGCGATCTGCTCCAGTTCAACTTCCCCGCTGAAGGCGTGCCGGTCGACCAGGTCGAGGCGATCACCGAGATCCGCAAGCGCTTCGTGACGCCGGGCATGTCGCTCGGCGCGCTCTCCCCCGAGGCGCACGAGACGCTGGCGATTGCGATGAACCGGATCGGCGCGAAGGCGGTGTCGGGCGAGGGCGGCGAGGACAAGTCGCGCTTCGTGCCCTATGCGAACGGCGACAATGCGAACTCGACGATCAAGCAGATCGCGAGCGGGCGGTTCGGCGTCACGGCCGAATATCTGAACGCGTGCGAGGAGATCGAGGTCAAGGTCGCGCAGGGGGCGAAACCCGGCGAGGGCGGCCAGCTGCCCGGCTTCAAGGTGACCGAGTTCATCGCCAAGCTGCGCCATGCGACGCCGGGCGTGACGCTGATTTCGCCGCCGCCGCATCACGACATCTACTCGATCGAGGATCTGGCGCAGCTGATCTACGACCTGAAGCAGATCAACCCGCGGGCGCGGGTGTGTGTGAAGCTCGTCAGCTCGGCGGGGATCGGCACGGTCGCGGCGGGCGTCGCGAAGGCGCATGCCGACGTGATCCTGATCGCCGGGCATGTCGGCGGGACGGGCGCGTCGCCGCAGACCTCGATCAAATATGCCGGCACGCCGTGGGAAATGGGCCTGTCGGAGGTCAACCAGGTGCTGACGCTCAACGGCCTGCGCGGTCGCGTGCGGTTGCGCACCGATGGCGGGCTGAAGACCGGGCGCGACATCGTGATCGCGGCGATCCTGGGTGCGGAGGAATATGGGATCGGCACGCTGTCGCTGGTGGCGATGGGGTGCATCATGGTGCGGCAATGCCACTCGAACACGTGCCCGGTCGGGATCTGCACGCAGAACGACGCGCTGCGGCAGAAGTTCGTGGGGACGCCCGAGAAGGTGATCAACCTGATGACCTTCATCGCCGAAGAGGTGCGCGACATCCTGGCGCGGCTGGGGGTGAAGAGCCTCGACGACGTGATCGGGCGGACCGAGCTGTTGCGACAGGTGAGCCGCGGAGCCGAGCATCTCGACGATCTCGATCTGAATCCGATCCTGGCGAAGGTCGATGCCGACGATTCGCAGCGCCGGTTCTCGCTGTCGACGTTCCGCAACGAGGTGCCCGATAGCCTCGACGCGCAGATCATCAAGGACGCGGCGGCGGTGTTCTCGCGCGGGGAGAAGATGCAGCTGACCTATTCGGTGCGCAACACGCACCGCGCGGTCGGTACGCGGTTGTCGAGCGAGATCACGCGGAAGTTCGGCATGTCGACGCTGGCGGACGATCACGTCACGATCCGGTTGCGGGGGTCTGCGGGGCAGTCGCTCGGCGCGTTCCTGTGCAAGGGGATCACGCTCGAAGTGTTCGGCGATTCGAACGACTATGTCGGCAAGGGGCTTTCGGGCGGCACGATCATCGTGCGGCCGGCGGTGAGTTCGCCGCTCGCGAGCCAGGACAACACGATCATCGGCAACACCGTGCTGTACGGCGCGACGTCGGGCCGGCTGTTCGCGGCGGGGCAGGCGGGCGAGCGCTTCGCGGTGCGCAATTCGGGCGCGAGCGTGGTCGTGGAGGGCTGTGGCGCGAACGGCTGCGAATACATGACCAACGGTATCGCTGTGGTGCTGGGCAAGGTCGGCGCGAACTTCGGCGCGGGCATGACCGGGGGGATGGCGTTCGTCTACGATCCCGACGGCACGTTCGAAAAGCGCGCCAACCCCGAGAACATCACCTGGGACCGCGTGAAATCGCTGCACTGGGCCGACGTCCTGCTCGACCTGGTCCGCGACCATGCCGACACCACTGACAGCAAATGGTCCAAGGGCCTGCTCGAGGACTGGGACGGCGTCGCGCCGCATTTCTGGCAGATCGTCCCGAAGGAAATGCTCACCCGCCTGAGCCATCCGCTCGATGACAGCGCGGAGTTAGTCGCGGCGGAGTAGGATGCCGTCTTCCCTCCCCGGTGTCCGCCGGGGAGGGCACCAGTAAGATTGGTTCACGCGGAGACGCGGAGACGCGGAGCTAAATTCCCTCTGCATCTCTCTTATTGCGATTGGTGACGAAGGAGCTTCGCTCGCGCCGAACGCAACACCTCCGCGTCTCCGCGCCTCCGCGTGAACCAAATCTTCTTACTCGACGACCAACCCGAGCTAGTGACACAGCCGCCCCCCACCGCCTAAACGAAGGGCATGTGGCAGCTTTATCAATTTCCCCTGTGTCCCTTTTCGCGAAAGGTGCGCCTGCTGCTGGGCGAGAAGGGGGTCGGCTACGAGCTGGTGCGCGAATCGCCTTGGGATCGCCGCGACGAGTTCATGGACATGAACCCCGCCGGACAGACCCCGGTGATGGTCGACGCGTCGCGCGGCGTCGCCCCCCTCATCGATTCGATGGCGATCTGCGAATTCTTCGAGGAGACCGTCGAGAAGGCGGCGATGATCAACGGCACCGCGACCAACCGCGCCGAGATCCGCCGTCTGGTGACCTGGTTTGACACGCATTTCTACCGCGACGTCACCGGCCCACTGCTCCACGAGCGCATGGTCAAGCGCCTCGCGCACCGCGCCGCGCCCGACGCCAAGGGTCTGCGCGAGGCGATGAAGGCCGCGGTCGGGCATCTCGATTACATGGACTACCTGCTCGATCACCGGAACTGGCTCGGCGGCGCGACGATGAGCCTCGCCGATCTGGCGGCCGCCGCGCAGATCTCGGTCACCGATTATCTCGGCGGGATCGACTGGAAGGGCCACGACCAGACCGCGCGCTGGTATCGCGGCTTCAAGAGTCGTCCGAGCTTCCGCCCGCTGCTGTCCGAACGGATGGAGCTGATCTCACCGCCTGCGCACTACGACAATGTCGATTTCTGAGCAGATCGCCTACCCCGACTTCGAGAAGGTCGATATCCGCGTCGGCACGATCGTCGAGGCCGAACCCTTCCCCGAAGCACGGAAACCCGCGTTCAAGCTCCGGATCGATTTTGGGGCGGCAATCGGCGTGAAGCGCTCCTCCGCGCAGATCACCGAGCATTATACGCCGGAGACTTTGGTCGGCCGCCAGGTTGCGGCGGTGGTCAACTTCCCGCCGCGCCAGATCGGCCCGATGATGTCGGAGGTTCTGACGCTCGGCTTCCCCGACGCGGACGGCAAGGTGGTGCTGATCTCGCCGACCGGACAAGTCCCGAACGGCGGGCGGCTGTTCTGAAAAATGATCCTCCCCCGCCAGGGGGAGGTGGCTGGCCTTTGCCAGACGGAGGGGGAGGAAAGGGAAACCTCGGTTCCGTGTCCTCCCCCTCCCCCTCCGTCGCCTTCGGCAACACCTCCCCTTTGCGGGAGAGGATCAGGCTCAGCGCTTACTAGCGCATGTCGCTCTGCGTGATCGGGACGATCTTCACCTCGACGCGACGGTTCGCAGCGCGGCCCGCATCGGTATCGTTCGACGCGATCGGCTGCGTCTCGCCGTAACCGCGCGTGCCGATGCGGGCCGTCTGGACGCCGTGGCCCGCCAGATAATCGGCGACCGAGCGCGCCCGGCGTTCCGACAGCGTCTGGTTGTACGCGTCGCTGCCGGTCGAATCGGTGTGGCCGTACACGTCGATATAGGTCTGGTTGTACTGCGACAGCGTATCCGCGACCTGATCGAGCGTGCGCTGGAACTGCGGCTGCACCGTCGCGCTATCATAGGCGAAGGTGATGCCCGACGGGATGTTGAGCACCAGGTCGTCGCCCTGGCGGATCACCTGCACGTCGGTCCCTGCGGTGCGTGCGCGCAGGTCGCGCTCCTGCTTGTCCATGTACGCGCCGATACCCGCACCCGCCAGGCCGCCGATGCCCGCGCCGAGCAGCTTCTCGGTACGGTCGCGACGACCGCCGACCACGTCGCCGAGCAGATAGCCGCCGAGTGCGCCGCCGATGCCGCCCAGGGCAGTCTTTGAAATCGTCTGGCGACCGGTCTCCGGATCGGTGGTGCAGCCGCTGGTGGCGATCAGTGCGGCGATTGCGGCACCTGCGAACATCTTGGTTTTCATAGATAAACTCCCTGAGACATGATCGATGACGGCGTTATGCCCGATACGGCCGATAACCCGGTGTAGCGACGATTGTTCCGCCTGCGCACTGAACCGAGCCTGACCATCTTGGCGGCGTAATGTCGAGCATGCGCAAGGACGGTTGTGCGACGGGCCGTTGTCCTGCAAAGAGACGCGGAGCCAATGGCACCGCTTCCCCCCTTCCCCTGGATCGACGTCGCGATCATCCTCGCGCTGGTCGCGTTGAACGGTGTGTTCGCCATGAGCGAACTCGCGATCGTCTCCGCGCGCAAAGCCCGGCTCGAGGCGATGGCGCGCTCCGGCAAGAAGGGCGCGCGCGCCGCGCTGGTGCTCGCCGCCGACCCCGGCAAGTTCCTCTCGACCGTGCAGATCGGGATCACACTGATCGGCATCCTGGCCGGTGCCTATTCGGGCTCCAGCCTCGGCATGCCGACCGCCGCGCGGTTGCAGGCCTGGGGGCTGTCGGCCTCGACCGCCGAGACCGTCGGGTTCGCGATCGTCATCGGCCTGACCACCTACGCGTCGCTGATCATCGGCGAGCTCGTCCCCAAGCAGTTCGCGCTGCGGGCGCCCGAGGCGATCGCCTCGTTCATGGCGCCGGTGATGCGCTGGCTCGCGATCGGCACCGCGCCGATCGTGCTGGTGCTCGATTCGACCAGCGCGCTGATCTTCAAGCTGCTTCGTCTGAACCGCGAATCGGAAGAGCACGTCACCGCCGAAGAGCTCCACATGATCGTCGCCGAGGCGTCGAAGTCGGGGATCATCGAGGAGCATGAGCGCTCGATCATCTCGGGCGTCGTCCGCCTCGCGGATCGTCCGGTCCGCGAAGTGATGACGCCGCGCACCGAGATCGACTGGCTCGACTGCGACTGGGGCCCCGACGAGATCCGCGAGACTTTGCTCGCGTCGCAGCACACCCGCCTGCCGGTCGGCGAAGGCTCGATCGATGCGGTCAAGGGCGTGGTCCAGGCGCGCGACATCGCTGCGGCACTGTTCCGCGGCGAGCCGATCGACCTGCGCGCGCTGATGCGCAAGGCGCCGGTCGTGATCGACCAGATCGACGCGATGGACGCATTGCTGGCGTTGCGCGAGGCCGAGGTGCCAATGGCGCTGATCCACGACGAGTACGGCCATTTCGAAGGCATCGTCACGCCGGCCGACCTGCTCGCGGCGATCGCCGGCGAGTTCAAGTCGGACTCGGATCCGGACGATGCGCCCTCGGTGGTGGTCCGCGACGACGGCTCGCTGCTGGTAGCGGGGACGATGGCGGCGGATGCGCTCGCCGATCGCCTCGGCATCGACCTGCCCGAGGACCGCGACTATGCCACGGTGGCTGGCCTCGCGCTGTCGGTGTTCCGCCATTTGCCGGGTGAGGGCGAGAGCTTCGTCGAGCAGGGCTGGAAGTTCGAGATCGTCGATCTGGACGGGCGGCGGATCGACAAGCTCCTGGTGAGCGAGGTCTGAGGGCTGGTTCTCCTGCGTTGCCAGGAGAACTCACGGTGCATGGGCGAGCCCGCCGCCTCCAAATCCCGTCATCCCAGCGGAAGCTGGGATATCCCCGTTTGATGCGCGATCTATCCCAACCTGGAGACCCCAGCGTACGCTGGGGTGACGTGCGTCGGGGCGGGGGATGAGAGTGGTTTAGGGGTAAATTGGTCGCTCCCGTCGCTCGTTAGCTGCCGGCACGCTGATCTTCACAACCCGTTCGTCCTGAGTAGCTGCTGAGCTTGTCGAAGCGGCGTATCGAAGGACATTGGCGCGCGGGACCCATGCTTCGATACGAGCCCTCGATACGCTCCTGACGGAGCTACTCGGTCTCTACTCAGCACGAACGGAGGGAGGCGGTAAGGCCCCTCCTTCGTTCAGAGACGAGCTTCGGATCCGCTGGTCGCGTCGCCACCGGGAGCAGTCGCGGGCGCCGCCGCAGGTACACCGACGCCGGGAGCAGCCGCCGCGGGCGCCGCCGCCGGCACATCGCCACCGGGAGGAGCCGCCGCGGGCGCCGCCGCAGGTACATCGACGCCGGGAGCAGCAACCGCGGGAGCCGCCGCCGGCACATCGACGGCCGGCGCACCGCTGGAACTCTCGCCCGGCACCGCCGAGACCGTCCCCGAATCGGCCGCGGCGCCAGGCTCCAGATATTTCGGCACGAACGGCACCACGCTAGGCGGTGGTCCCGACATGCCCGCCGGATCGCCCTCGACGCGCCCGTGGAGATGGTCGATCTCCGCTTGGCGCCGGTTGAGATAGAAGGCCCGCGTCGCCGCGTATGGATCGGGCGAATTGTCGTGCAGGTCCTTCAGCGTCTGGTCGAACTCCGACCGGTGATCGAGCGCGCCGAGGATACCCGCGGGGATCGTGTAGGTCGCGCTGGTGAAGGGCTTGCCGATGCCGACCGGCAGGATCAGGCGGTCGACCGCGCCGCCGAGAAGGTCGCGCACCGTCGTCGGTCCGACCAGCGGCAGGAACAGGAACGGGCCGTTCTTCACGCCGTAATAGCCGAGCGTGTTGGCGAACCCGTTCGAACGCCGCGGCAGGCGGAACGGCTTGCGCTTGGCCATGTCGATCACGCCGACCGCGCCGATCGTCGAGTTGATCGCGAACCGCCCGACCGTCTCCGCCGCCTTGCCCGGCTTGAGCTGCAGCAGGAAGTTCAGGAAGACGATCGGCTCGCGCAGATTGTAGAGGAAATTGTGGATGCCGCGCCGGATCGGGCTCGGCACGGTCTTCTTGTAGGTCCGCGCGACCGGGCCGATCACCGCGTCGTCGACCTTCTGCGTCACCGCGAACGATTCGGCGTTGGCCGCGCGCAGCGGATCGCCCGCGCTCTCCTTGCGGCCTGTGACGATGATGTCGGTCTGCGTGCCACGCTCGGTCGCCGGCGTGCGCAACGGTGGCGGGCCGACCGGAGGAATCGCCTGCGTGGGAAGCCCCTGCGGCGAAAACTCGACGGCTGGCAGCGAGCCGATCAGGGCCAGAGGGGACGTCGCCATCGATATCGGCAACGATACGGGAAGTGTTACGGGGATCGACGCCGATACGGGGAAATCGCCGGCGAACGGCGATGGCGTCGCGCCGGGCAGCGCGACCGGTCCGGTCGTCGGCAGCACCGGCACGGTGGTCAGCAGCATCGCACTCATCATTGCCAGCATGTGCACTCATCGCCCTGTCTAACACCGCCCTCATACTTCGAGGTGCGACACCGCGTGACATGCCCGTCGCCGACCGCGCGGCATAGAGCCAATCGACATCCGCCGCGTGCGCGTGTCGTGCTGCCGGTCGATCGACCGACGCGGGTTACAGCTTGCCGAACACCGCCTCGAAGCCTGCCTTGTCGCCGGCCGCCAGCAACCGCGCCTGTTCGATCCAGCGATCGCGCCCCATCCGTCCGGTGAAATTGCCGAGCTGTGCGTCGATCGACTGCGCCTCGCTCTCCGACAGCGCGGCCATCTGGCCGACCGTCGTGACTCCAAATGCGCCGAGCTGCGTGGCGACCTTGGGGCCGAGTCCCTTCAACTGCGTCACCGGACCATCGGCGTAGGATTGCGCGGACACGGGAGGGGCGATCGGGGCGGGTTCGGCCGAGGCCGGCACCGCTGGCTCGGGAGCCGGGCTGGGCGCCAACGGTGTGGGGGCGGGTTCGTCGATGATCGGCGGCTGCGGCGCGGCGGGCGGGGCAGTGCGCTCGATCGGGGGCGATGGCGATGGCGATGGCGATGGTGC